>DATKBG010000170.1:0-16320 GCA_035514255.1 Acidimicrobiia bacterium | reverse complement strand
CCAACCTGAGGCTGCGCAAGATGCTTGGAGTAGCGAGTAGCGAGTAGCGAGTAGCCAGTGGCCAGTGGCCAGTGGCCAGGGGGCGAGGGGCCAGGGGGCGACCAACAAACTCTCTCCCCCCGAAGGGGGGAGTACCTGGCGGCGGAGCCGTCAGGGGAGGGGGGAGGGCGATCACTACGTGGGCCTCGCGACGCGCCTGGCCTCCCCCTCCGCAACGAGCCAACGCCAATCCGCGCGCTGTCCAAATACCAAATACCAAATACGTTTGCCCGCCAGGGCAACCTATTGGGATACGCTGCCCGGACTTATGCAGCGTGTCATCGAACGGATCCTCAACCTGCTCGCCTACCTGCTCACGGTGGGGCACCCGGTAACCGCTGACGAGATCCGCCACACCGTCGCCGGGTACGACCAGGACACCGACGCCGCCTTCCACCGCACCTTCGAGCGGGACAAGGACCTGCTCCGGCGCCTCGGGGTACCGCTGCGGCTCGACTTCACCGACCGGTGGGAAGTGGAGGAGGGGTATGTGGTCTCTCCGCAGGAGTACGCCATGCCCGACCCGGGACTCACCGACGAAGAGCGAGTGGCGCTCACCATCGCGCTGCGCATGGTGCGTCTGGGCGGGCAGTCCCCGGGCGAAGCGGGGCTCTTCAAGCTCGGAGGGCTCGGATCGGGAGGCGCCGACGGACCGTTCGCCGCCCACCTCGACGCCACCCCCGACCTTCCCGTCGTTTTCACCGCCGTCGTTGAACGCCGCCTGCTGACCTTCGACTATCGGGAAACGGCTCGTTCGGTGCGACCCCTCGGCCTCGTCCACCGTAACGGCCACTGGTACCTGATCGCCGACCTCGCCGACGGCGGCCGCCGGGCCTTCCGGGTGGACCGTATGACCCGCGTCGAGGCCGGCGAGAAGCCCGGTGCGTTCGACCGGCCGAAGGGGTTCAAAGCCGGAGATGCCATCGCCGATGCCCCCTGGGAGGCCGGTGCGGACGACCTCCGGGTCTCCATCGCCTTCGATCCGTCGGTCGCCTGGTGGGCCCGGCGGCACCTCACCGGCAGCGCCGAGGTCACCGAGGGAGACGACGGCGGCATCCGGGTGACCCTCCCGGTCCGGTCGCGATCGGCCCTCTTCAGCTGGCTCATCGGTTTCGACGATCACGCCGAGATCCTCGAGCCGTCCGAAGTGGTCGACGCCTTCGTGTCCCACGTCAGGGGTGCGGTGACATGAGCAGCGAGCGCACCGTGGCCCGCCTGTCACGACTGCTGGCAATGATCCCGTGGGTGATCGCCAACCCCGGGCGCCCCCCCGAGGAGGTGCAGCAGCGGTTCGGCTACGGCAGTCAGGCCGAGCTGGTCAAGGACCTCGAAATCCTGTTCCTATGCGGCCTGCCCGGATACGGGCCCGACCAGCTGATGGACATGTACATCGACGACGACGAGGTGTCGATCGACATGGCCGAGTACTTCGCGGCCCCGCTGCGGCTCACCGCGGCCGAGGCCCTGGTGCTGCTCGCCGCCGGTAGTGCCGTGCTGTCGTCCGGGATGGGGTCGTCGGATGCACTGGAGCAAGCCGTCGCCAAGCTGCGCGCCGTCATCGCCCCACCGGAGATCTTCGATGTAGGGCTCGATCCGTCACCCGGGGTCACCGCGGTACTCGAGGGGGCGGTACGGGATCACCGCGTGGTGCGGATCACCCACGCCTCCATGGCGTCACATGCCACCACCGAACGCGAAATCGAACCGTGGAGTGTCTTCACCACGCTGGGAAGCTGGTATGTGGTCGCCCACTGTCGTCGCGCCGGCGATCGGCGGGTCTTTCGCGTCGACCGGATACGAGAGGCGGAGGTCCTCGACGAGGAATTCGAGCAGCCCTCGGATCCCCCTGACGAGTCGGTGACCTACCGGCCGGGTCCCGACGACTCCACGACCCGCATCCGCCTGGAGCCCCAGGCCGCGTGGGTGGTCGACTACTACCCGGTGGACGTGGTCGATCGCAGCGCCGACGGCACGACCGTCATCGACTTCGCCGCCCAGGATCCGATGGTGACGGCGCGCCTCCTACTGCGTCTGGGCACCGACGCCACACTGCTGGCAGGGGACGAAGCCGCGCGATCCCTCGTCACACTGCGCGAGGCGCTTTTGGGTCGCTATGGACGACCCTCTGCCTGATCCGGGGTAAAGGGGGTGCGCGGATAGGTCGCTGGCTTCATCGGGTTTCGGCTTGCCACAAGCCGAAACCCGATCCCGGGGCGAGCCTATTCGCGCACCCCCTAAGGAATTTCCGTGACTATGTAGCAAATGGTCATACAGGGTCGGTCTGGTTGGCCGATAGGTACTAGTAAGGGAAAACCAGAACACACCGGAGACCCCGATGACCATGATTCGAACGACCTGCACCACCTGCGGTGAAGTCGAACTGATCCCAGGCGAGTTGACACTTCAGCTCACGGCGCTCAACGGTGCTGGCACCTACTCCTTCTCCTGCCCTGCATGCGGATTCGATCAGAGGCGTCCTGCCAATCATCGGGTCATCAGCATCCTGCTCGCAACCGGAGTCGACTACCAGGTGATCGACGACGAGGCGCGGATCACCGAGACCGAAATCCGCAGGTTCTCTGCGGCCCTCGATACCGAGGACTGGGCGCAGCACCTCCAGATCTGAGATCTGAATCCCGGTCGGGTCACCCGGCCAGCACTGCCTACCATCGCCCGCATGGGCGGGGTCAGTGCATCCGAGTTCCTCCTCATCACCCTGGTGATCCTCGTGGTCTTCGGCCCGCGCCGCCTCCCCGCGCTGGCTCGCAAACTGGGGCGGCTCGTTCGCGATCTGCGCGGCTATGCCTCCGAGCTACGCGCCGGCATCGAGGCAGAAATCGACGCCACCGACCCCGATACAGAACTCAGCCGCGCCCGACGCCGTGACACCGAGCCGCCGCCTCCCGGGGACCCTCCGGCATGAGCGATGGGCGCCGCGGCCCCCTCATCGGGCACCTGGAGGAACTGCGTAGCCGGGTCATCAAGGCTGCCATCGCCGTCGTGGTCGGGACCGTCATCGCCTTCGTGTTCCGGACCCAGATCTTCGACCTGATCATCGCTCCCTACGCCGCAGTGGCGGGTGACGACGACCTCGTCTTCTTCAAACCCACCGAGGCATTCGCCCTCTACATGCGCCTCGCCCTGTTCGGGGGGATCATCATCGCCAGCCCGGTGATCCTGTTCCAGCTGTGGCGGTTCGTTGCCCCGGCCCTCTCCCGTCGCGAGCGACGCGCCGTCATCCCCGTGGTCGCGGTGTTGACGGTGCTCTTCGTCGGCGGCATCGCCTTCGGCTACTGGATCTTGGAGTACGGGCTCGACTTCCTCCTCGGGTTCGGAGGCGACCAGTTGACCCCGGTCATCGGCGGCAACGAGTACGTCTCGTTCGCCGTGCAGTTCCTCCTCGTCTTCGGCCTCGCCTTCGAGTTCCCCGTGTTCCTGTATCTGGCCGCACTCGTGGGAGCCCTCACCTGGCAGCGACTCGCCCGGGCGAGGAGAGGAGCCCTGGTGACCATCCTCGTCGTCAGCGCCGTGGTGACGCCTGGGGATGTGTTCACCATGCTGGCAATGGCAGTGCCGGTGTACGCCATGTACGAGATCACCATCCTGCTCATACGGCTCACCATCCGAAGGTGAACGCCTCCACGTACCTCGACGGGCTGCCCTTCCCGGCCGACGACTTCCAACGGCGGGCGGCCCATGCCATCGACGAGGGGGCCACGGTGGTAGTGAGTGCCCCGACCGGTTCGGGGAAGACGGTGGTCGCCGAGGCGGCGATCGCACGCGCCATCGGTATGGGGCGACGGGCCATCTATACGACCCCGATCAAGGCTCTTTCCAATCAGAAGTTCGGTGACTTCCGACGGGCACACGGAGACGATGCCGTCGGACTCCTCACAGGTGACAACACCATCAACCCGGGCGCATCCATCGTGGTGATGACCACCGAGGTGCTGCGCAACATGATGTACGCCGACAGCTCCGACCTGCGTGCCGTCGGGGTCGTCGTCCTCGATGAGGTGCACTACCTGCAGGACCGGCAGCGCGGTGCCGTCTGGGAGGAGATCATCATCCACCTCGACCCGGCGATCCCGCTGGTGTGTCTCTCGGCAACGGTCGCCAACGCGCAGGAGTTTGCCGACTGGATCGGTGAGCGGCGGGGACGGACCGACCTCATCGCCTCCGAAGAGCGACCGGTGCCCCTCGAGTCGCTCTACCTGGTGCGCGACACCTGGGACCGGAGCCAACTGCGGCTCCACCCCCTCTTCCACGGTTCCCGTCCCAACGAGCGGCTGGCGCGCACCCTGCGCAGCGGTGGGGGAAAGCGCTACGCCGCGCCGAGGCGCTACGAGACCGCCGAGCTCCTGCGCCGCGCCGGACTGCTTCCGGCCATTTACTTCATCTTCTCTCGCGCCGGATGCGACGCCGCCGTCGATGCCGTCGTCGAGCGGGGACTCTCCCTCTCCGGTCCGTCCGAGCGATCCCGAATCCGTGAGCTCGCCTCCCAACGGATGGCCCACCTGAGCCCCTCTGACCTCGGCGTGATCGGTCACGACCGCTGGCTCCGGGGACTGACCGCCGGTGTGGCCGCCCACCACGCCGGGCTGGTGCCGGCGATGAAGGAGACCGTCGAGGAGTTGTTCGCCGCCGGCCTGGTGCGACTCGTATTCGCCACCGAGACCCTGGCGCTGGGGATCAACATGCCGGCCCGGTCGGTGGTCCTGGAGTCACTCTCCAAGTTCACCGGAGAGGGACACGAGCTCCTCCAACCGGGGGATTACACCCAGCTCACCGGTCGGGCAGGCCGAAGGGGCATCGACACCGAGGGCACCGCGGTGGTTCTCCATTCGCCCTACGTGGAGTTGGATCGCGCCGTGGCCATCGCCGCCAGGGGCAGCCATCCTCTCCGTTCCAGCTTCCGGCCGACCTACAACATGGCGGTCAACCTCATCGCCCGCTACGACCGTCCCACCGCCGAGGCCCTCCTCGATGCGTCCTTCGCCCGGTACAGCGAGACGCGTCGGAGCCGCGAGGTCCGTGATCGGCTCGCCGCCGACGAGGAGAGGCTCGCTGACCTGCGCGCCCGAGCCGAACGGGCCGGAGACGACGTGTGGAGCGATGCCCGGGACCCGGCCCCGAGCCCCGCGACGGCGGTGGCCGAGCTGACCCGGTCGCTCGCTCCCGGCGACGTCCTGGCCGGGGTCAGCCGTTCTGCCCCCGAGGCTCGCCACGCGGTGGTGGCGAGGGCCTGGGGCTCGCATCCGCGGCTGGTCACCGTCGACGAATCCGGTGCCATGCACCGACTGGCGACGACTCGACTGCCGGTATCCGTCTCGGTTCTCGGTCGCAGCGACCTCCCGGCACCACGACGAACCCGCGACCCCGCCTTCCGTAAGCAAGTCACCGACACGCTGCGGGCGTTCGAGCCGATACCCGAAGACCGTCGCTCGGTCGAGCAGGCGCGCCCCGGCACCGACGATGCCGCCGCCCTCGACGCGGCGAGGCGCGCCCTTCGCCTCGAGGCCCGCATGGAACGCGACCGTCTCACCCTCGAAACCTCCGGGGGCGGACTGGTTCGGCGCCTCGACGCGCTCGTCACGGTGCTCGCCGAGTACGGCTACACCAGTGACTGGAGCCTGACCGGCAAGGGACAGCGACTCCGCAGGCTGTACAACGAGCTCGATCTGGTTCTCTCCGAAGCCCTCGACGCCGGCCTTTTCCTGGACCTCGACGGGCCGTCGACGGCTGCCGTCGCCTCCGCCTTCACCTACGAGGCGCGCCGCGAGACCTCCTCGTACGAGTGGCCGCGTGGCCTCGTCACCGTGGGAGAGCGCCTCGAAGAAGCCTGGTCGGCCATCTCCACACGAGAACGTTCGCTCGGAATCCCTCCGTCGCGGGTGCCCGATCCGGGGTTCGCCGAGCCGATCAGGGACTGGGCGGCCGGAGCACTCCTCGCCGACGTCATCGGCACCGAGATCTCGGTCGGTGACTTCGTGCGTAACTGTCGACAACTCATCGACCTCCTGCGTCAGGTGGTCGACGGCGGCCATCCCGGTGCGCCCGCAGCCCGGAGTGCCATCGATGCCATCGATCGTGGCGTCGTCGCGGCGGTGGGCATCCTGTGAGGCCCCTGCTCCTCTCCGTCGGTGCCGATCCTCCATCGTCCAGCGGTATCGACGCGGCGCGTGTTTCGCGGTCGTCGTTACCCGCCGAGGCCCGAGGCGCTCTGGAGGCGGGGCGCCAGCGCATCGGAATCCTCGGCTCCGATGCGGACGCCGCTGTCATTGCCGCGGAGGCCCACCGCCTCGGGACCCAGGTGGAGATCGCCGTCGGCCCAGACGGCGATCTGGCCCGCATGTTCGCCCTCGGATCGGGCAGTTCGGTCGCCGACCGGCTTGCGCACGGAACCCGTTACCCGATCGACCTGGGAGTCGTCGAGGGCGGATGGGGGATGAGTACCTTCCTCAACGATGTGGGCTTCGGAGTGGCGAGCGCCCGCCCCGGCCGGCTGCGGTGGTTCGTATCCGGCCGTGGCCGGACGGTGGTCACAGGTCGCCGTCGTGTCGAGGAGGATCGAGCCAGCGGCGTCCTGGTCACGAACGGCCAGTTCTGGCACGGATTGGCCGTCTCACCGAAGGCGAGTCTCGCCGACGAGCGGCTCGAGTACCAGGTGATAGCCGTGCCCCGCCGCCGGACAGCCACGGCACTGTCGGCGATGCGCCTCGGCCTCCACGGATCCCTTCACGGGGTGCGCCGGGGTCGTGCCGACGTGATCGAGGTCGAGGTGGGACCTGAGTGGCTGGTCGCCGCCGATCGGTGCAGGATCGGCCAGGGGAGCGCGACGCTTCGGACCGTGCCGGGGATCGTCTCGCTGCTCATCTGAGCGCTCTGTGGCACGCCGTAGACGACGCGGCCCGAACCGAAAGTGCCTTCGATATACTCCGGCCCGCCCTGGCCCCCCTAGAAGGCTCCTCATGGTTCCCAAGGACGATCTCGACACAAGCGAAGAGTGGACGGACGACGACGTCGCGTCCGATAGTGACGCCTCTTCGCCCGACGATGTCGACCCCGACGAGCTCGACGACGAGGATTTGGAGATCGACGCGATCGACCTCGCCGACGCCGACTCCACGGACTCCGACGACTCCGACGAGGTGGTGGAAGACGACGATGACGAAGACGAGGCTCTCGATGAGCTCGAGGCCGAGGAACTCGACATGCTCACCGACGACGAGGCCGCCGAGAGCCTGCCGATCGACGAGGTCGCCGAAATCCGGAAGCTGCGTCGGGAGGCGATCGGGCTCGACTCACTCGCCGAGTCCATCGGTGCTGACGAATTCGTGTGCAACAACTGCTTCCTCGTGAAGCGGAGCAGCCAGTTGGCCGACAAGCGAAAGAAGCTCTGCTCCGACTGCGTCTGAGTAACCGGGGTAACTTGTCGGTCGTGCAAGCTCGTGTCGTCCCAGCGGACACCACCCACGTCACCGACCTCGTCCGCCTCTATCGGGGCCTCGAAGGCGAATTGACGGCTCTCAAGCCGATCTGGCGGCTCAGCGACGGACTTCCCGAGCCGGTAGAGGTGTCGCTGGCTGAAATCGTCGAGGACAAAGCCTGGCAGTCGTACGTGGCTTCGATCGACGAAGTGATCGTCGGGTTCCTTTTGGCTCGCGATGAGGAACTTCTCCCACAGGCCGACGGCCGTCGGGTGGGCTCGTTGCGGTTCATCTACACCGACGCCGACGTGCGGGAGGTCGGGGTGGGCGAAGCGATGATCGAGCGGTATCTCGCCGACGCACGGAGCCGGGGGATCACCCTCTTCGACGCCCATGTGTCGCCTGGCCACCGTTTGTCCAAGAACTTCTTCGAGGCGCACGGTTTCAAGGCGCGTTCCATCGTCATGCATCGGGAGGAGTCGTGATCGATAGGGGGGAGGTCACCGAACTCCTCCGGGCACTCATCCGCAACGCCTGCGTGAACGACGGAACCGTCGCTTCCGGGCAGGAGCGTCGATCGGTCGACACCCTCGCCGCCTACCTCGGCGAGCGCGGCACCGAGTTCGAACCGTATCCGGGACGGGCCAGCGCGCTCTACCGGGTCCCGGGCGCCCGAAACGATGCCCCGTCGCTCATGCTGATGGGTCACCTGGATGTGGTGCCGGTGACCCAGGACGCCTGGACCCGGGATCCCTTCGCCGCCGAGGTGCACGACGGGTTCGTCTGGGGTCGCGGGGCGGTCGACATGCTCAATCAGACCGCAGCCATGGCCGCCGTCTTCAGGCGTTACCTCACCGGCGAGCTCCCACCACTCCCCGGGGACCTGCTGTTCCTGGCCGTCGCCGACGAGGAGGCAGGCGGAGTACACGGCGCCCGCTGGCTGGTCGACGACCATTGGGACTCGGTGGCCTGTGACTACCAGCTCACCGAGATCGGAACGCCGCACCTGCCGCTCTCCAGCCGGGAGGGACTGCCGATCACGGTCGCCGAGAAGGGGCCGCAGTGGCGACGGGTGAGAAGCCGTGGCGTGCCCGGTCACGGGAGCCAGCCCTACCGATCAGAAAACGCTTTGCTCCCGCTCGCTGCCGCCATCGCCGGCCTCCGAGATCGCCGACCACCAGCCTCGATGAGCGCCGAGTGGGTCCGGTTCGTCGAGGCGTGGGGCCCGGAGGGCGAGCTCGGAGATGAACTCGTCGATCCCGATCGCATCGAAGGGGCCATCGCCCGGCTCGCCGAGACCGACCTCGGACTCGCTCGATGGGTGGATGCGTGCACCCACCTCACCCTGAGCCCGAACACGCTCCACGCCGGGGTCAAGGCGAACGTGATTCCGGACGAAGGAGTCGCCGAGATCGACATACGGGTCCTCCCCGGTCAGGACCGAAAATACGTCGACGACTACCTGGGCAAGGCCTTCGCCGACGCTGACGCCGACGTCGACCTGGAGGTGGTGGAAGCGAGTGACGCGTCGGGGTCGGCGCCCGAAGGCCCCCTGTGGGATGCCCTTGCCGCGGCCATCTCCGATGTGGCACCCGGTACCCACCCCGTGCCGGCCATGATCCCGGTCGGGACCGACGCCCGCTTCTTTCGACGACACGGCACGGTGGCGTACGGGGTGGGACTGTTCGACACTCGCGTCACCTTTGGCGACTTCCTGAAGATGTTCCACGGGCACGATGAGCGCGTGAGCATCGACTCCCTAGATCGCACGACAGCGCTCACTGCCCGAACGGTCCACGAGTTCGGGCGGCTGACCGACTAGTCGGCAGCCCGCAGCACCAGGCCGCGAACGGGCTTCGGATCGAATCTCGTCCCCTTCGGAGGAAGCGGGATCCCGGCCTCGGCGGCGGACAGCACCGTCTCCATGGGGACCGGGGGCAGGAGGAGCGCGGCGTCGCCGGCCCCAAGATGGCTCACTGCAGAAGCCGTGGAGGCCACGTAGATAGCATCGGTCTCCGCCACCCCGAGGATCGGGTACAGCGCAGCGGCGGCGAGCGCCGCCCCCGAACCCTCGAGCGCCGACGGCACTCGAGCGAGCCCCTCGGGAGTCGGCCGTAACCGCCACCGGGCACCGTCGCCGCCCACCCAGATGATCGACCCCGCAATCGGACCCCTGCTCTCGGTCGGCGTCACCTCGAAAGCGTCGCCTATCCCTCTCGGGAGCCTTCCCACACCGGTGAAGACGCGGTGGAAGGTACCCACGCGCAGCCCGCGCCCTCCGTCGCCGACGACCATGGCGAGGATGCGAGCGGTGTCGCCTCGAGCCGACCGCACGGCTCGCGTCCGGTGATGTCCATCAGCGATGATCATCGCCGTCGTGTCGTCGAATCCCTCCGGCAGATCGACGGGACGGATGCGATGCATCCAGGTGCCGTCCTCGGCCGCAGCACCCGCCCTGGACCCTCCCCGCAGCGCGGGCATCGAAAGACGGGTGACCAGCAGGATCGGGCGGATCTCGATCGGAGGGGGCGGGTCGATCAGGGTGTCGCGGGTTTCCTCATGGGGGAGCAGATGATCGATGTCCACCTCGCCGACGAGTCCCCGCACGATGGTGACTCCGCCTCGTTTCATCGTGTAGGCGAAGTACCGCGGCCCTCGGGTGCGCGTGAGCGTGCCCGAGGCGATGGCGCGATCGAGAACCAGGGCCGACTGGTACCGTCGAGCGTCCTCCCGGATACGGCGGGAACGGGTGGCGAGCGTGGTGCTTCGCTCGGGAACGGACTGCCTGGGGAGATAGCCGCGGAAGGGAAACAGCATTGGCCTCCAGAGTTCTAGCCGGGGTTGCCGGTCCCGGCAATGTGGTCCTCGACCTCGACGGCACTCTTTACCGGGCATCCGAGCCGATCCCGGGAGCTGTCGAGGCGGTTCGAGCGATCGAGGAGGCTGGTTGGCGCGTGGTGATCGCCACCAACAATGCGACACGACACCGGCGTGAAGTCGCCGAGCACGTGCGTCGCGTGGCTGGTCTGGAGGTGGCCAAGGAGCGCGTGGTGACCGCCGCGGACGCGGCGGTTCGTGCCCTTACCACCGACGACGCACCGGTCTTCGTCGTCGGCCAGTCGGGTCTTCGCCTGACCCTCGAAGAGGCCGGCATCGAACTCACCGAGGTGCCTGACGAAGCCCGGTCGGTCGTCATCGGCCTCGACCGGGCCTTCGACTATGACCGGCTCGCCGCCGCCAGTCGGGCAGTCTTTGGAGGCGCCAGGCTCGTGGCGACGAACGGCGACACCACGTTTCCCGGGCCATCTGGTCTCGAGCCGGGAGCTGGAGCCCTGGTGGCGGCGGTCGCCGCGGTGACGGCCGTGACCCCCACGGTGGCCGGAAAACCGAACGAGCCGATGCGTGAGGCCGTTGCCTCGGTGCTCGGGCCCGGGCCGACGGTGGTGGTCGGAGATCGCCTCGACACCGATATCGCCTTCGGAGCGACTGCCGGGTGGCCGACGATCCTGGTGCTCACCGGTGTGACCGACGAGTCGTCCCTCGCCGATGCGTCGCCGATGCCGGATCTGGTCATTGCCTCCCTGGCGGATCTACCGACGGCTCTGGGCGTCGATCCTCAGGCGTAGTCGTATCGGCGGCCGGCACCTTCGAGCGTGCGCGCCAGAAGAGCCTCCCGGAAGGGCAGGGCGATGATGGCACCGGCAAGGAACCCGGCCACATGGGCTTCCCAAGCGATCGACGACTCCTCACCGGCCATGAGAAACTGGCTGAAGAACCAGATGCCCAGGAACCACACCGACCGGATCGCCACCACACGGAACAAGATGAGGGTCAGAACCCGGTGCGTCGGAAAGAGGACCACATACGCGCCCATCACGCCAGCGATTGCCCCGGACGCCCCCACCAGCGGGATGGTGAGGGCCGGGTTGAGTACGACGAACCCGATCGTGGCGGCGATCCCGGTGGCGACGAAGAAGACGAGGTAGCCGACATGACCGAAAGCCTCTTCGACGTTGTTGCCGAAGATCCACAGGCTCCACATGTTGAACAGCAGGTGGGCAATGCTGCCGTGCAGGAATATTGAGTTGAGGATCGACTGCCAGATGCTCTTGTCCGGGAACACCATGGTGCCGCCGGAGTCCTCGCGGCAGATTCCGGTCCGGATCTCGTCGAGATCGAGAGGGACGCCGGTGGTGATCTCACAGGCGATAGCGGCGTGGCGGTAGATGAACCGATTGCCGTCGTCCACCTCCTGGGGCTGCACCAGGAAGAAGATCGCCGTGCACAGCGCGATGAGCCCCCAGGTGATGAACGGGCGGATCGCCGTCGGGTTGATATCGCGGATCGGGAGCAATGGCCGCTTCCTGTCCCTCGCTCGGGGGATAATGGACGCCATGGATGATACGCAGCCGGACCAGTTGGTCTCGGACCTCGAGTCCGCAGACCCCGCCGACGCCCCCGAGATCGCCGATGCCGCCGTGGCCGAGCTCGCCGAGCAGCTCGATGCCCTCACCCGGGAGGCGGATCCTGCGCCGGAGGCTTGACACCGAACTCGTCGAGCGCGGACTGGCCACCAGTCGGGCAGCCGCTCACGATGTGATCTCTCGAGGGTTGGTCGCCGTCGAGGGTGTCCCCACGCCGAAGCCGGCCACGATGGTGACCTCGAACCAGAGCGTCGCCGTGGCCACCCGGGACCATCGATGGGTGAGCCGCGGCGGAGAGAAGCTCGATGCCGCCCTCCAAGCGTTCAGCCTCGACATCGCCGGACGGCGATGCCTCGACGTAGGGGCATCTACCGGCGGGTTCACCGATGTGCTCCTCGCACGGGGGGCCGAGAGCGTCGTTGCCCTCGATGTCGGATACGGACAGCTGGCGTGGAATCTGCGCAGCGACCCCCGGGTACTGGTGGTCGAAAGGACCAACTTCCGCCACGTGGATCCGTCAACCATCGGGGCTCCCTTCGACGTCATCGTGGTCGACGTCTCCTTCATCGGGATCGGCGCCATCGCCCGCAAACTCCACGACTCCGGCTCCGCCGGTACCGACCTGGTCGTACTCGTCAAGCCTCAGTTCGAAGTGGGGAAGGAGCGAGTCCAACGAGGCGGCCTGGTCACCGACCCCGTGGCGCACCGGGATGCGATCACCGGAGTCACCGACGCACTCACCGATCACGGCTGGTCACCCCGGTCGCTGATTCCGTCCCCAATCACGGGCGCCAAGGGCAATCGTGAGTTCCTCCTGCACGCCGTCCTCGGCGGGACGACCGCCCTTACCGCGGACGAAGTCGACAGAGCCGTCGCATGAGGTTCGCCGTCGTCGTGCACCCGACCCGACAGATCGCCCTCGATGCCGTCGCCGCTCTCTCCGATCATGCCGCCAGCCACGGCATCGAGGTGATCGAGGACCCCGATGCATCCACGATGGAAGGCGTCGACATCCTGATCGCCATCGGCGGAGACGGCACGATGCTCGATGCTGCCCGCCGCGCCCGCCCGCACGGCACGCCCGTCATCGGAGTCAACGCTGGCACTCTGGGGTTCCTCACCGAGGTGGCGCCATCGGACGTCGCCGACCTCGTCGATCGACTTGCGGCCGGGGACTACACGGTCGTCGAGCACATGACCCTGCGGGGCGTGCTCCCCGGTGGAGACACGATCGACGCCCTCAACGACATCGTGACCGAGAAGGCGGTGAGCGAGCGGGTGGTGGGTCTCTCCCTCAGGGTCGGTGGCGCCGACGTCGCCGACTACCGCGCCGACGGCATCATCATCAGTAGCCCTACCGGATCGTCGGCGTATTCCTTCTCTGCCGGGGGTCCGCTGGTCGACCCATCGCTCGACGCCATGGTGGTGACGCCGGTGGCGGCGCACGATCTGTTCGCCCGGCCCCTGGTCCTCGCCCCCGACGGGCTGCTCGAGGTGACCGTCACCGGAGATCGTGAGGCGATCGTGCATGCCGATGGCCAGCCGCACGGCCCGGTGCGACCCGGAGAGATGGTCGCCGTGTCCAGGGGTCCATTTCGGGATCGCATCATTCGCTTTGGGACGGGGGGCTTTGCCGGTACCGTCAGAGGAGCAGTCGGGAGACGCAATGCTCGATGAACTCCTCGTCGAGAACCTCGGAATCATCGAGTCTGCCCGCATCGAACCGGGCGCCGGTCTGGTGGCGGTCACCGGAGAGACCGGAACCGGCAAGACACTGCTCCTCGGCGCCATCAGGCTCCTCCGGGGTGAGACAGCCCGCGCCGATCGCGTCGGCCCACACGGCGACGAAACACGCGTGGAGGGCCGATTCGTCGGAGGCGGCGGCGAGACCGTGGTGACGCGACGCTTTGGTGGCCGCTCCCGCACCTACCTCGACGGTGAGATGGTCCCGGCCCGCACCCTCGCCGACCGTGTCGACGACCTCATCGAAGTGGTCGCCCAGCACGAGCACGTCTCCCTTGGCCGTGAAGCATCGGTGAGAGCGATGATCGACGGTCTGCTCGACGCCGACGGGCGGGCCCTGCGCGCCTCATACGGAGAGGCGTGGCGGCGGCTCTCAGAACTGCGGGCTGAACGCGACGCCGCCGGGTCCGATCCCATGGCCCTGGCTCGAGAACTCGACCTTGCCCGCCACCAGGTCGGGGAGATCGACGGTGCCGGTCTCGTCCCCGGCGAGGACGGGGACCTGCGCGACCGACTATCACGATCCCGGAACGCCGAAGAGATCACCGCCGCCCTGGTGGCCGCGGTGCGCCTCATCGAAGGAGAAGAGGCCGCGACCGACCGGGCCCGGACGGCCCTCGGCGAGGTGCGGTCGGCCGCCGACCTCGATCCGACGCTCGCGCCGCTGGCGAAGCAGCTCGACGGGGCGATCGTGGAGCTCGACGAGGTGGCTCGGGCGATGACCCACGCCGCCGAATCCGTCGACCACGACCCCGCTGCTCTGCAGCAGATGGAGGAACGCGCCGCAGTGATCGCCGACCTGCGACGCAAGTACGGAGCCTCGGTCGAGGACGTGCTCACCTTCGCCGACGAGCTGCGGACCAGGGTGGAACGCCTCCAGAGCGCCGTCGACCGCGCCGATACCATCGCCGAGGAGATAGAACAGGCAGCGCAGGAGGCCCGCCGCATTGGTGCCGACCTCGGGGCCAGGCGGCGGCTCGCTGCCGATCGGCTCACCGGGGGAGCGCTCGACCTCCTCCAACAGCTCGGGTTCAGTGCACCGCACCTCACGGTCGAATTCACACCCGGGGAGCCCGCTGCTCACGGATGCGATCGTATGCATCTCATGTTCGCCAGCGACGAGTCGCTCACCCCGGGTCCTGCGGCTCGGGTGGCATCCGGCGGCGAGTTGAGCCGGCTCGTCCTCGCCCTGCGAGTCGCCGCCGGCGTGGCAGACGCCGACGTGATCGCCTTCGACGAGATCGACGCCGGCGTCGGAGGGACGACAGCCCTGGCGATGGGGGAGTTGCTCGCCCGGCTCTCGGTGGGACGGCAGGTGATGGTGGTCACCCACCTGCCCCAGATCGCCGCGTTCGCCGACACGCATTTCGTAGTGGACCGCGATGGCTCCACCGCCACCGTGCGTCGGGTGGACGGTGTTGAGCGGCTCGCCGAGCTCACCCGTATGCTCGGCGGCCTCGGAGAGAGCGAACAGGGGCGGCTCCATGCGGCGGAGCTGCTCGAGACCGCCGGAGAGCGGAGGGGGTCGTGAAGCAACACCTGTTACGATCCTATTCCCGAAGGTCATGACAAAGTTCGTCTTCGTCACCGGAGGGGTCGTCAGCAGCCTGGGCAAGGGCATCACGGCTGCTTCGATCGGTCGACTCCTGAGGGCCCGCGGCATCACCGTCGTCAACCAGAAGCTCGACCCGTACATCAACGTCGACCCTGGGACGATGAACCCGTTCCAACACGGCGAAGTCTTCGTGACCGATGACGGGGGAGAGACCGACCTCGACCTCGGCCACTACGAACGCTTCACCGGACGCAACCTGCAACGGGACTCGAACGTCACCACCGGTTCCGTGTACCAGGCGGTGATCCAGAAGGAACGCCGCGGTGACTACCTCGGCGACACGGTTCAGGTGATCCCGCACATCACCAACGAAATCAAGAGTCGGATACGCCGGCTCGCCGAACGGACCGAGGCCGATGTCGTGATCACCGAGATCGGCGGCACGGTCGGCGACATCGAGATCCTTCCGTTCCTCGAGGCCATCCGGCAGCTCCGCAACGACGTGGGGCACGGCAACGCGGTATTCATCCATGTCACGCTGGTTCCCTATCTGGCACCGTCCGAGGAGCTGAAGACCAAGCCAACCCAGCACAGCGTCGCCGAGCTGCGCAGCCGCGGCATCCACCCCGACGCCATCGTGGTGCGCTCTGACCGCCCGGTCGACGAGAGCGATCGACGCAAGATCAGCCTCTTCTGCGACGTCGATCCGGAAGCGGTGATCAACGCTCCGGATGCATCGAACATCTACGAGATTCCGCTCATCCTTCACGCCGGGGGCCTCGACGAGGTGATCTGTTCCAGGCTGGGTCTGACCGGGGATACCCCGGACCTGGCGGCGTGGATCGACATGGTCGAGCGGATGGCCCGTCCGACGCGGCGGGCGACCATCGCCCTGGTGGGCAAGTATGTCGACCTTCCCGACGCCTACCTCTCGGTGGTCGAGGCGTTACGACACGGGGCTCTCGCCGCCGGGGTCGGCATCGACCTCCGTTGGATTCCGAGCGACGACCTCGAGGGATTGCTCGCCGACACCCACCTCCGTGACGTGGACGGCGTGGTCGTCCCCGGTGGTTTCGGAGTCCGTGGCATCGAGGGCAAGATCAGCGCAGTGCGGTTCGCTCGCGAGCAC
>DATKBG010000169.1:0-6330 GCA_035514255.1 Acidimicrobiia bacterium | reverse complement strand
TCTCTTCCGGTCGGAAGAACACATTGCTCGATGGCTTGGTGATCGCGCTCCCGGAGCGACCATCCCCGTGTTGAAGTTGAGTGAGTTGGCTCACGCCTGGTGGGACGACCGGCTCTCGCCCGACTGGCGTCCCCACACCCGAGAGCAGAATCAGGCGATCCTCGACCGACTCGAACTCTCGGGACCATTCTGGAGACTTCCATGAACGCGCACATGAGACGCCACGGCGCCTTCCGATAGCCCCAAGCACGTCTTGGAGAGGGGTCCCGCGTGTCGGGGCTCCCCCTTCCCGCGCGAAGGGGCCCGCCGACCGTCGGCGGGCCCCTTCTGCTTCGTCCGAAGGGCGGTCAGTCGGCGAGACCTGCCTGGCGGGCGGCCTCGTTGCGCCCGAACGAGTCGTCGGCGATCGGGGCGAAGCGGATCATCCTCGCCCCCTCGGCGACATGGTGTGAGTCGTCGGTCTCGGCCACCGCACCCAGGGCGGCCTGGCGGGCGTACTCCGCCACGGACGACGATGCGTCGACCGGCGCCAGGGCAGTCTGGCGGGCGAGTTCAGCGACCTCGTAGGAGGTGTCCGATGCCCCGGGTCCGGCCACCAGACCTACCAGGACGGCCGTGGCGATGGCGCCGGCCGCCACCAACAACGTGATCATCGGGAAGCGGCTCGGCGTAACCGGGACGGCAGGACGCTGGGTCTCGGGGCGGGTGAGTGTCGTGGTCATGGTGTCTCCTCCTCGACGGTGCCGGTCGGTCTCTCCGACCTGGAGGAACTGTCTCCCTCGGCAGTGACGACGGCGTTGCACCGGTGGGCCCTGCCACCAGGAATCGGTGGTCTCCAGACGAAGCGAGGACCCCAGAACCCAATGGTGACCGGCTGATCTGGAGTGCAACGAAACTGCAACATCCGACGTCGAGGCTGTGTCAGAAGTACCTTCGAACCCCAGGAGGCGATGTGCGATTCGGTGTGCTTGGACCCGTGGTGGTCGACAAGCCCGGAGGGGCCGGTCTCGGAGGCCCCCGACAACGCCGGCTGCTCGCCGCCTTGCTGGCCGACCACGGCCGGTTGGTGTCCACCGATCGCCTCGCCGAGGTGGTGTTCGCCGGGGAGCCCACCGATGCGGCCGCCGCCACCCTCCGGACCTACGTGACGCGTCTCCGCCGCACCCTCGGCGGCCACGACGCCACGATCGAGACCGAGACTCCCGGATACCGGCTCCACATCGGTTCGAGCACCATCGACGCCGAGCTGTTCGAAGATGCCCTGTTCCGGTCCAGAACGCTTCGTACGGAAGGCCGGGTGGCCGAAGCCCTCGACGCCGTCGCCGGAGGGCTCGATCTGTGGCGGGGTCCGGCGTACGCCGAATTCGCTGACGAAGAGTGGATCGCACCGGAGGCGATCCGGCTCGACGGGCTCCGGGTCGATGCCGAAGAGATTCGCCTCGCCTGCCTACTCGACCTCGGGCGTCACGACGAAGTCGTCCCAGCGCTCAGCGCCTTCGCAGAGCGTCATCCACTGCGTGAGCCGGTTCGCCTGCTCCTGATCACGGCTCTGTACCGGGCAGGACGCCAGGCCGACGCCCTTCGGGCAGCCGACGCCTACCGTGGTGCGCTCGCCGACATTGGTCTCGAACCGACCGAAGATCTCGAACGGCTCGAAGACCGGGTGGTTTCCCAGGACCCAGACCTCCGGCTCACCCCTCCGTCCGGCCGCCACCTACGCGGCTACCGCGTGATCGGCCGGCTGGGTGGCGACGACCGGGTCGAGATCCACACGGCCCTCCAACCCGGGATCGAGCGCCTGGTGGCCGTCACGTCGTATTCGGCGGCCGTCGCCGACCACCCGGCCTTCATCCGCGAGTTCGAGACCCGCGTCCGCGAAGTGGCCCGGGTGGAGCACCCGGGGCTCGTCGAGATCCTGGACTTCTGGCGAGAGCCGGGCTCGGGACACCTCGTCACGCGGCTCGCCCGGGGCGGAAGTCTGGCCGAACTGCTGGAGAAAGGCCCCCTCGGAGCCGACACTGTCGCCCCCATCATCCTTCAGGCGGCGGGCGCCCTCGCCGAAGCCCACACCCATGGGCTGTGGCACGGGTCGCTCACACCCGACGACCTCCTGTTCGACGAGGACGGAAGCATCCGCGTCGCCGGCGTCGGCATCTCGGAGATCGTCGAGGCCATCACTTCGCCCCCAGACGTCCTCGAGTCCTCCGGCCCCGCCGCCGACCAGCTCTCCCTCGCACGGATCACTCAGCATGCGCTCACCGGTTTCGACGCCCACCAGGCCGGGACCGGCCTGCGGGTGTCCGGCCACCGCCCGGAGCTGCTCGCCCTCGACGGCGTGCTGGCCCGGGCTGCCGCCCCCAACCACGCCGACCGCTACACCGACATCACCGCCTTCGCCCGGAGCTTCGCCGACGCCATCGGTGCCGACACCCCCGCCGCGGTCACGGCGCCTCGAATCAACCCGTACAAGGGTCTCCGTCCCTTCCGGGAAACGGACAGTGGCGACTTCTTCGGGCGGGAGGCGATGGTCACCGAGCTGGTCACCCGAATCGGCACGGAACGCTTCGTCACCGTCGTCGGCGGCTCGGGCAGCGGCAAGTCGAGCCTCGTGCTGGCCGGTGTCGTGCCGCGCATCCGCGCCGTCCGCCACGGCATCGCCCCGCTCGTCGCCACGATGGTCCCCGGCCCTTCGCCATTCGACGAACTGACGAGGGCGTTGCGGTCGGTCGTACCCCTGGACCGCGGCGCGGGACTCGACGCGGCGGTCGACGGTGTGCGCCGCACCGTGGTTGCCGGCCTCGAGTCAGACACACTGATCCTCGTCGTCGACCAGTTGGAGGAGCTGTGGACCCTGGTGGACGATCCCACGGAGCGATCCCGCTTCATCACCGGCCTGATGGACGCGGTCGAAGACGAACGGCTCGGACTGCACGTCGTCGCCACGCTCAGGGCGGACTTCTTCGACCGCCCCCTGCAACACCACCGGCTGGGTGACGCCGTTGCCGTCGGAGCCGTCGGCGTCGCGGCAATGTCCCCGGCAGAGATCGAGCGGGCAATCGTCGAACCGGCGGCTGCCGCCGGAGTGGCTGTCGAACGGGCAGTGGTCGTCGAGTTGGTGGCCGACGTCGTCGATCAGCCTTCGGGATTGCCCCTCCTCCAGTTCTCGCTCACCGAGCTGTTCGCAGCCTGCGACGGCGACACCATCACCATGGCCGACCTAGAGCGCCTCGGCGGAGTGGCGGGCGCCATCTCCCAGCGAGCGGAACGGCTTCACCGAGACGCCACCGAGGCCGAGCGCCAGCTGATCAAGGCCATGCTTCTGCGGCTCGTCACCGTCGGCGAGGGCGCTCCTGATCTCCGACGCCGGGCGGCCAGGTCGGAGCTGCTCTCGGCCTCTCCGGACCCGGTTGCCATGGAACGGGTCCTCGACCGGTTCGGAGCGGCCCGGCTGCTCACGTTCGACCGGAACCCCCACACTCGGGAACCAACTGTCGAAGTGGCGCACGAGGCCCTGCTCCGTCACTGGCCGCGGCTCCGTTCGTGGGTGGAGGAGGCCGGTCAGGACCTGACCGCCCGCGCCCACCTCACCTCGGCTGCGGCTGGGTGGGAGGCGACGGGACGGGAACAGGGCGAGCTGTACCGGGGGGCGCGGTTGGCGGCGGTGGCCCTTTGGCTGGATCGAACCGATCTCACCGACGCAGAGCGGGACTTCCTCCACGTCTCGCTCGAGGCGAGAGCCGAGGAAGAGGAGGCGGCGCAGCGCCAGCTCGAACTGCAGATGGATGCCAACCGGCGGCTCCGCCGGTCGCTGGCGGCCGTCGGAGTAGTGCTGATCGTAGCCCTCGTGGCGGGATTCCTCGCCGTCTCGCAGCGGAACCGTGCGCGTACGGAGACGGTCCGTGCGGAGGAAACCCTCGGGCGGCAACTAGCCACCATGGCCTCGGAGCGTGTCGGAGTGGATCGCAGCCTCGCCCTGCTGCTGGCGGTCGAGGCGAGCAGGCTCGACGCCTCCGTTGCCGTCCACCGCGGGCTGCTCGACGCGCTCGGCGGGACCGGTCTCCCGTTCACTCGAACCGCTATCCCCACACCCGCCGACGATTACGTGGCACTCGCGGTGTCGGCGGACGGGCAGACGGCGGTTGCGAAGCGTGCCGAAGGTTCCATCGATGTGATCGACCTCGGGACGCGTCGCGTGACGGTGGCGGGCCTCCCGGGGCCAGCGTCCCCATTCGGCGGCATCGACATCTCCGATGACGGTTCGCTCGTCCTGGTCGCCGGCTCGGGTCCCGACGGTGCCGGCGCCGTCATCCGCCGCCTGCCGGACGGCGCCGAGCTCGGACGGATCGACGGACGGGCCGCGGGCCTGCATTCGGCAGTGTTCGTCCCGGAGTCGGATGAGGTCATCGTGACCGACGCAGCCGGGATCATGACGGTCCATACCGCCGAAACCGGACGAGAGCTCAGGCGGGTCGACACCGGACGCGGCCTCGAGATCACGACCCTCGCGGCCACCAGCTCGACCGTCTACATCGTGGAGCTCTCACCGGGAGTCCCGGAGGCTTCTTGGGTGACGGCGTGGGACATCCTCACCGGTGAACGGCTCGCCGGACCCACCCCCATCGGCGACGGTGTCGTTGTCCAGGTGGCGGTCGCCGGGAACGTGGTGGTCACGGCCGGCCAGCGGATACGTGCGTTCGACGCCACCACCCTCGAGCCGCTGGGCGAGGAGTTCCGCGGGTCGAGCGAGGGAGATCTGCTGTTCGGGCTGGCGGTCAGTCCAGACGGGCTCGTCGCGGCCGGATCCTTCAACAACCTCGAACTGTGGGGCGGGCTGGGCAGTCCCGACGGGCCGATGCTGCTGACGTCCGGCGGCAGTGCCGTCGGTGCCGCTTTCTCGCCCGATGGCGCCACCCTCGTGACCGCCGACCCTGACGGGGCGATTTCGACCAGGCGGGTGGGTTGGGTCGACGACATCGGAACCGCGCTCGAGCCGGCGGGTCCAGGCCTCGTCACCGTCTCGCCGGCAGGCGATGTGTTGGCGGTGTGGGGGCGGGGACGCGGCCTCCAGCTCTTCGACCGGGCATCCCTCGCCCATCTCGGCGGGGTGGAGGGCCTCGGCCCTGAGGACAGCTTCTTGGGCGTCTCGTTCTCGCCCGATGGTGGTCACGTCGCCACTCTCACCTGCCCTGCGGACCTGGAGGAGCAGGACTGTCCGGCGATGATCGAGGTCTTCGACGCCGCGACACGGCGAAGGGTTCTCGGGCCTTCTCCGGCCGGCCCGGTGTGGTGGCTGGTCGGGAACGTGCTCGCCTACACGGCCGACGGAGCGTCCCTGGCGGTCGGATCGGCGGCGGCGGAGGTACGACTGTTCCAGGCAACCACGCTTCGGCAGGTCGACCCGCCACTGCTCATGGACGAGCTCCTCGACGCGCCTGGGCGGCTGCTCGCCGTAGCGACCGGGATCCGTGACGGCCGATCCGTACTGGCAGCTGTCAACGACTTGGGGCAGGTGGCGATATGGGACACGACCGACACTCCGCAGCCGATCGGCGCGATCCGAATCCCGTCATTTGCCGCCACCTTCGGTCCAGGCGGCGAGCTGTACGTGGGAACCATCGCCGGACCGGTCCAGGCATGGGATCCGCTGACGCTCGAGCCGCTGGGCGCAACGTACCGGGCGTCGGCGGGGGCGTGGCGCATCCGGGTGGCGAGTGGCGTCCTCCTCGTCTCCGCGAACGTGGGCGGCACCGAGCTGTTCGACCTGGAGACGACGCGGCCGCTGTCCGGCACTCTGCCGTCGTGGGCGGCGGACCTCGACATCGACGGCCGGAGGGTGTTCCTGGGTGGAATCGGCTTCGACCAGGGAGGAGCCGAGGTCAGGGCCCTGCCGCTCGACATCGAATCGCTGGTTGCCGAGGCATGCCACTACGCCGGCCGCAACCTCACCCCCGAGGAGTGGGCCAGCTACATGCCCGCCGACGTCGACCACCGGGCCACCTGCCCCGACTGGCCCCTCCCGGGGGACGGAACTCCATTCTTTCTCGGGTCGTGACTCGGCGGCAACACCGAAGTCGCCGAGTCGCCAGAGCCGATGATCGGCAATCGCATATGCGTTTGTTGCATATTCGGAACTCGCACGCCCTGTTTCTCGTTCCTTTCGCGAGCGATCGGATTCGTGTGCAATCCCCGGGCGAGTGTTGCAGGGGGTTCCCATGAGTTCCTAAGCTCGCCTATGGCGACAAGTCACTGCCCGTGTGCTCGGTCGTCACTGTAAGGGAGGAACGAGGAGGACCATACGGTGAATACCACCACCAGCCGATGGCGCGTGCT
>DATKBG010000168.1:0-6890 GCA_035514255.1 Acidimicrobiia bacterium | reverse complement strand
GCTGCGTCGGCCCGAATCTGATCGCTGATGGCTACCACTGCCGCCGGTACCAACCCCGCCGGCAAGGTGTTGCCGTCCAGTGCATTCGGGCTGTGAGCTAGCAGGACGACGCGCTTGCCGGCCTCGGTGGCGGTACGGATGGTCTCGGCAACCGCCGGGTCGCTCGAGGAGACCATCTCCGGAGCACCGAGCACCCAGGTGCCCTTGCCCTCGAACTCGGTCGCCGCCCACTTGCGTATTGAGGAGAAGGGAACGGCAGCGATCTGGCGCCACCCAGGCGGGAGAGGGAACGCCTCCAGCATCGCCTGAGTGGTCGCGTTGGGGCTGGTATCGCTGGCGGCGATCGCTCCGAGTGCCTCCTCGATGGGTCCATCGATGAGGGTCACCACTTCGTCTACGGCGAGGCGACCCTCGGTGAGGGTGCCCGTCTTGTCGAAGCACACGACGTCGACCCGGGCGAGGCCCTCGACCGCCGGCAGTTCCTGAACGAGCACCTGGCGGCGCCCGAGACGCACCACGCCAACGGCGAAGGCGACTGATAGCAACAGGACCAGGCCCTGGGGGATCATGGCCACCATGCCACCGACGGCGACCCGGATGGCCTCCTTGAGTTCGTCGTTGGCTCGCAGCTGGCTCCAGATGAGCAGCGCCATGGTGGGGGTCATCACCCACCCGATGGCGGCGAGGATCACGTCGATGCCCTTACGCAGATCCGACCTGACCAGGGTGAACTTCTTCGCTTCCTGAGCCAGACGAGCGGCGTAGGCGTCGTTGCCGACCCGCCGGGCCTTGTAGACGCCGGAACCGGCTGAGGCGAACGAGCCGGAGAGGACTTCGTCGGCCTGCTGCTTGACGACCGGCTCGGCCTCACCGGTGAGCAGAGACTCGTCGACCTCCAGGCTCTCGCTGGTCACCACGAGCCCGTCGACGACGATCTGGTCGCCGGCCGACAACACGAGGAGATCGTCGAGCACCACCTGATCCACCGGGATCTCGTACCTCGACCCGTCGCGTATCACCACTGCTCGTGGCGCGTTGAGCAGGGCAAGGCGATCGAGAGTCCTCTTGGCTCGGAGCTCCTGAACGATGCCGATGAGGGCGTTGCTCACCAGGACGACGCCGAACAGGGCGTCCTGAGGTGGGGCCACCACCAGGATGACGGCGAGGAGGACGCTCAGCAGGACATTGAAGAGGGTGAAGACATTGCTGCGGATGATGTCGGCGACGGTGCGGGTGGGTCCGTCGTCGACCTGGTTGACGGCCCCGGCGGCGATGCGCTGACGGACGTCGGCATCGGTCAGGCCGCTGAGCGATGGATTGTCGGCGTCGGGGGTGACGTCGGTGACCACGATGTCGCTGGAGGCTACCCGGCGCGGGTGGCTCCGTTGGTTTCCAACACTCGCGCCAGGTCGTCTTTCTTGACCAGCCCGGAGGCGCGCCACCTCGGCGATACCGACGCTGACTGGGCTGCGGGCGCGCCCCCGGCTCGCTTACGCGCCTTCTTCGATGGCTTGCGCTGCGATCGACCCAGGAGGACGAAGGTGGGCGTGGAACGGATGGTGAACGCAGCGACTGCCCCGGGCACCCTCCCGACGTCCACCTTGACGACGTGTGCGGTGTCGGCGAACTCCTCGGCCAGCTCGTCGATGATCCCCGACATGGTGCGACAAGACTGGCAGTTCACCTGGAAGAAGTCGATGAGCACCGGCTTGCCGTCGGCGGTGAGCCCCTCGAGCTCGTCGAGGGCGTCGAGGTGAGTGGCCTTGACTCGCTTCTTAAACATCGACCCTCCATCGGGTGGCTGCCACCCGCACCACCGACGAGTACTCGGCGGCGAAGCGCTCTGGCGTGTACCCCATTCTCGTCATCCGCTCGAGGTACTTCTCCCGGTAGCCCGGGTGGGCATCGCTCGGAGGCTCGTCGGTGATCACGGCTATGCCTTCCACGCTGATCACGCGACCACCGTCCTGGCTGTCCAGGTTCAGCGACACCCGGGGATGCCGACCGATGTTGCGCAGCCGCGGAGCGTCGGGTCGGCTGTAGATGGTGAACCCGGCGGCGTCGTCGTAGACGAACCACACCGGAGACGCCTGTGGCTGGCCGTCACGGCGCACGGTGGTCAGCCACGCCACCGGTTCCGTGTCGAGCGCCTCGGCGATCTTCGCCGGTGGCAGGACCGGATCAGTCATGCCTTCTCCAGCAGCAGTTCGAGCGCCTGGCGAAATCCTTGTGGGGTGCGCACCGGCTTGCCGTCGAGATCGGTACAAGCGGCGCGCACCATCGCCTCGACCAGCACCTCGCCGTCGCGGGTGATGACCTGGCGCCAGGTGCTCGCCGATGCCCCGAGGTCGGCGAGGGTGGTCGTCACCACCAGGCTGTCGCCCGGCCCGGCCGGGCGCTTGAAAGCGACGTCGATTCCGACGACCACCACCCGGAAGCCGGCCTCTTCCAGCTTGACCATGTCCCACCCGATGCTGTCGAGGACACCGATGCGCGCCTCTTCGCAGTAGGTCAGGTAGGTGGCGTGGTTGACGTGGTTGTAGGGGTCGAGCTCGCCCCAGCGGACGAAGATCGTGGTCGTGGACATAGAAGAGCAGGCTAACGGCCTGCGAAAGCGCTCCATCGGCGCGTTTCTGTGCGGGTACTTGGTACTTGGTACTTGGTACCTGGCGGCTCTACGGCGCTACCGGGATTCCGTAGACCTCGTCTACGTCGTAGGACCTAGTGGTCGAGCGTGGGATGGTTCCGAGGACTGTCCACGAGCCGCCGGTGCGGTAGCGGCCTTGCCATGTGTGGGTGACCTTTATCCGGTAGGCGTCGAGCGTCGGATGGCAGGCAGCGCCGCGGGGATGGTGGCGGCGGTAGGCGGCGGGACAGGTCTTGACCCGGTAGGCGTGGCGGGTACCGCCCCCGGCGACGACTTCCGGGTCGTGGGCGAAGGTGGGTGTGCCGTCGCCCCAGTCCACGAGCACCGAGATCACCCGAGCCTCCACCTCGAGCACCCGTCCGTCGGGAAGGGTCTCGCGGTGACGAAGGGGCCTGGGCCGCGGCGCCGTCAGCACGCTGTCCAGGTTGGTGATCCCCACGGTCGGTCTCAGGCGCGGGGAGGGAGTCGCCAGGGTCCAGGAGCGGAAGACGTCCCAGGCGATCGAACCGGTGTTGATCGTCGTGGTCGGTGGCCGCGCCGAGACGCACCGGGGACGAGCGGCCCGGGCGAAGATGATGGCGTGGTCGTTGGCAGGATTGAGTGAGTCGAGACCGGGTGGGTAGCGCGACCAGTACCAACACGACCCGGACCCGCTCCCGGTGATCACCAGGTAGCGGAGCGGCGGTTTGGTGGTGGTGACCGTCGTCGAGGTTCTCGCCCCTCCGACTGAGCACTTGCTGCCGGTCGGGGTGATGACACACCGGTCGTCGGCGCGCGCCGCGGTTCTCAAGGCGAAAGCGATGGGGATCAGGATCAGCAACACCGCCAGCCGTGCGCTCGTGGAGCGCGGCATGCGGAGACCGTATGCTCTCGTTGGTCCCGACTCAATACCCCTGGAGGCGATGGTGGCGGCGGAGTCGTCGACCGCCATCCGTCAGACAGCTAACAGCCAACAGCCAGACTCGCTACTCGCTACTCGCTACTCGCTACTCGCTGCTCGCTACTCACTACTCGCTACTCACTACTCACTACTTCGTCTTCTTCTTCTCCTTCAGATTCTGCGCGGTCTTGCGGCGGTCGGAGCGGACGGCGCGGGAGCGGTCGGCTGCCTTGCCTCGCGCCGACTGAGGCGCCGGGGCTTTGCCGAGTCTCGCCAGGCGGGCTTCGAATCGGCCCAGGGCCTGTTCGAAAATCGCCGTCTTGCGGTCGGTGCGCTCGTTGGCCCCCGCCCCCGAACCGGTCTTCACCCTCGCCGCTCGTCCCTGGCGTCGGTACAGGTCCCGATACTTGTCGGCGAGTCTGCGTGCCCTGTCCGCTTTGGTTCGCAGCTGTGCGGGGGTGAACGAGCTGATCCGGTCCGAGAGGCTGGCCTCGAAGAGCTCGAACTCGGGTTTGGTCAGCAGCGGTCTCGCCTGATTCCGGTTGTACGCCATCGAATCCTCCGGAGGGGTCAGAGCCGTCATGATGCCAGGGCCATCGTGACGGCCGAAAGCGGTCGGGTACGATTCGGATCCCGATCCGAGGAGTGTTCGTGGCCGACGAAGCCGTACTGGAGCTGCTGCGCCGACCCGTCAGCGATGAGGCGTACGACGAGGTGCGGGAACTGTGGAAGCAGCACAGCAAGGCCGAGGACGCCCGCGACATCGCCGGGCTGCTCGCCACCCTCACCGAGGACTGTGTGTACGAGCTGGTCGACTCGGGCCACCGTTGGGAGGGTCACGAGGGCGCCACTCGCTTCTACACGGGCCTGCTCGGAGCCTTCCCCGACATCGTGTTCGAGCTCTCCGACATCGTGATCGGCCCGCAGGGTGTGTTCGAGATGGCCGACGTCCACGGCACCAGCCTGGGGCCGTGGCTCGGGCAGGAACCGACCGGCGAGCGCGTCGAGTTCCGGGTCGGGATCTACTTCCCGTGGGATCCGGAGCGCAAGCTGTTCACCGGTGAGCGCATCTGGAGCGCCGGGCTCACCCCCTCACAGCCTGAGGTAGGCGAATAGCCCGAACAGGATGCAGTAGATCGCGTACGGCGCGATCCCGATCCGGGCGATGAGCCGCACCAGGAACGAGATGGCGGCGTATCCGGTGACAGCAGCCACGGCGACACCGACGAGCAGCGACGGCTCGAACCCGCCGCTGTCGATGAGGTCCATGCCTTCGAGCAGCCCGGCGCCGGCGATCGCCGGGATGCCGAGCAAGAAGGCGAAACGCGCTGCCTCGACCCTGGTCATGCCCTGGGCGAGTCCGGCGGTGATCGTCATCCCCGACCGGCTGATGCCCGGGACCAGGGCCACCGCCTGCGCCATGCCGACAATGAGGGCGTCGGGGATCCGGGCATCGCCGATCCGGCGATTGCCGAGCGGCAGCCAACGGCTCAGGCCGATGATCACTCCGGTGACGATGAGGGCCACCGCCGCCATCCACGGCTCCGAGAAGATGACCTCGAGCGGTCCGTCGAGGGTGAGGCCGGCGATCGCCGCCGGGATGGTGCCGACGATCAGCAGCATCCACAGGTGCCGGTTGTCGGCAGCGAGCGGTCGGGTGACGAGGCCGATCACCTCGCGGCGGTAGAACCAGACGACGGCTGCCAGGGTTCCCAGATGGAGGACGGCGGTCGTCCCCAGGTCGGGTTCCTCCATGCCGAGCAGGGCGGGGACCAGCGAGAGGTGACCGCTCGACGAGAGCGGGAGGAATTCGGTGACGCCCTGGATGAAGCCCCAGAAGGCAGCGGTGACCATCGGCGGGACGATAGCGGTGGCCGTCCGCCAGACCCCTTCCCGAGAGGCGGGCCGCCCGATACGGTGCCGCGGTGTACTGGTTGCAGCGTCCACCGCATCTGCGACGGCTCGGTGCGGGTCTCCTGGTGCTGTTCGCCCTGGTCTGGGATCTGCGCTCGGCGGCGACCGAGCCGTACCCCTTCGCGGCGCGTGCGATCCCGCCCGGGGGAGCGTTCACCGACGACGTCGTCGAGTGGCGCTCACTGCCGGCCGGTGCCCTCCCCGTGCCCGATCTGGGCGCTGGAGCCGCCGCCGTCGCCATCGGGGCGGGTGATCCGATCATCCCGTCGCTGATCGCTCCGGCAGCGACGGTCCCGGACGGGTGGTGGGCCGTGCCGGTAGACCTGCCATCGCGGTCTGGGGTCGGCACCGGGGTGATGCTGGTGGTGGTCGAGCCGCCGATGAGCATCCCGGGGATCGTGGTCGCCGCCCAGCGCGGCGACCGATTCTCCCTGGACTACACACCGTCGTTGGTCGCCGTTCCCGGGGAGATGGCCCCGCTGGTCGCCGCCGCCGAGCGCGCCGGGATGCTGGTGGCGGCTACCGAGCCGTGAACCGGTCGAGGGCGTCGGTCGGCGGTTCCTAGACTCGCCGCCGTGGATTCCATTTCCGTCATCGTCGCATTTGGTGCCTACCTGATCGGCAGCATCGACTTCGGCGTGATCGTCCCGCGGATGCTCGGAGTCGACATCTACACCCACGGCAGCGGCAACCCGGGTGCCTCCAACGTGCTGCGAAGCATGGGTCGCAAGGCGGCGGCGGTGGTGGTGGTCGGAGACATGGCCAAGGGGTTCGTCGCTGCGATGCTCGGTGGGCTCGTCGTCGACAAGACCACGGCCTTCGCCTGCGCCTTCTTCGCGGTCGTCGGTCACTGCTTCCCGGTGTGGCATCGGTTCCGGGGAGGCAAGGGCGTCGCCACAGCTGGCGGCGGCGTCCTCTGGCTGGAGCCGATGTTGGGTCTGGTATTCGCCGTTCTGTGGGCGTTGCTCACCGTGATCACCCGGAAGGCGTCGGTCGGATCTCTGGTCAACGCCTCGCTCTATGTGCCGGCACTCTGGTGGCTGGGCAACGACGGATGGTCGCTGGTGTGGAGTGCGGCGACGATCGTGCTGGTCGTCGGTCGGCATCACGCCAACATACGAAGGCTCCTCTCGGGCGCCGAGAACAGCCTCGAACCGCGGTGAAGCCGCTCGTCGAAGCGCAGCGCGAGGTCCTCGCCGCCATGGCTTCCCTCGGGTCGGAGACGGTGCCGTTGTCGGAGGCGCTGGGGAGTGTCCTGGCCGAGGACGTCGCCGCTCCCCACGCGGTCCCACCGTTCGCCAACTCGGGGGTCGACGGGTTCGCCGTGCGAAGCAGCGACCTGGCCGCCGGTCCGGTGACGCTGCTGGTCGTCGACGATGTTCCCGCCGGACGGGTCGCCTCGCGGGCAGTCGCCGAAGGCACCGCCATCAGGGTGATGACCGGTGCGCC
>DATKBG010000167.1:0-7194 GCA_035514255.1 Acidimicrobiia bacterium | reverse complement strand
CGGGCGCGACCCGGATCAGAAATCAAGAGCCTGAGCGCATCGATCAGGGACTCATCGCTGTCGGCGACGAATCCGGTGACCCCGGGAACCACGGTCTCCGGGGCCCCACCCGAGTCGCCGGTCACCACGGGAACCCCGGTGGCCGAGGCCTCCAGGTACACCAGACCGAGCCCCTCGACCTCCAGCCCGAACCAGCGCGACCGGGATGGCATGGCGAACACCGACATCTGGCGATACATGTCGGGCAAACGGTCGTACGGGATCCCCACCTCGAACCGCGTCGGGACGCCCAGACGGTCGGCGAGCCGGCGAAGTCGCTGCTCGTCCCGTCCCGTTCCGACGAGTAGGACCGAGACGTCCATACCCTCCTGCCGAAGGCGGTCGACGGCGCGCAGCACCCTGGCCTGGCCCTTACGCGGCACGAACCGGCTGACGCACCCGACCACATGTTCTGCCGAGCGCTCCTCCGGTGGGCTGAAGCGCGGGTTGACCCCGGCACCCATCGTCGGCACGGGCTTGCCCACCAAGCGTTCAACCCGCCGAGCCGTATACGCCGACAGCGCCAACACCGCGTCGGCGCGTCGCAGCGGCCAGGCGACCAGTTGCCGGGCGATCGGAAAAGCCGCGGGGAGAGCGACCTCCGCCCCGTAACAGAGCACTGCATAGGGCACACCGGTCCGCCGCCGGAGGCCAGGGCCGAGGTGCGCCAGCGGCGTCGGGGCCCCGAACACGAGGATGTCCGGCGAGAACAACTCGATCTCGCGCTGGATCCAGCGGCGCACGCGGCGCGTCGGGAGCATCCAACGCGCCCGGCCACGAACCACCCCATCCTCGACGGCAGCACCGTGTCGCGGAGCCATCACCCTCACGTCGCCAGGGAGAGAGCGAACCAACCCGGCGAGGAACTGTTGGATCCCCCCCGCCTTGGGCGGATAGTCATTGGTCACCAGGAGGACCTTCATCCGGAGTCACGCTTCGTCAGAAGAGCCTGGTACTTGGTACTTGGTACTTGGTATCTGGCTGTGAGCTGTGAGCTGTGAGCTGTGAGCTGGCTCATACGTTGTAGTCCACGAGCACCGGGCCCCTGGCGGCGAACCGGAGATGAGTGGTCGACGCGTTCGAGGGGATGGCGAGTGACTCGGAAGCCGGCCATCCGACTCCCAGCACATCGCCCACCAGGGCCCTGATGAGCATGCCATGAGTGACCACCGCCACGCGCTGTCCCTGGTGGCGTCGGGCGATCTCGTCTACGGCGGCCCTGCCGCGTGCCGCGGTGGCGGCCATGGTCTCGCCCGTGTGTCCCCGCGGGAGGTCGACGAAGTCACGCTGGATGGTTCCCATCAACTCGGCGCACACCTCCAGGATCTCCTGGTAGGTGAGGCCCTCCCATTCGCCGATGTCCATCTCGGCAAGCCCCGGGTGGGCCGCGATGTCCAGGCCCAGGGCGGCAGCGAGCGGGCCGGCGGTTCCCCGGGCACGGGCGAGCGGCGACGAATAGACGCCGTGCACCGGCGCCACCCGGGACACGAGGCCCTCTGCCTGACGGAGGCCCAGCTCGGACAGCGGGCCGTCGGTACGACCGTGCCACTCGCCGCGGACGTTGGCTTCCGACTCGCCGTGCCTGATGAGGACCAGGCTGGCGCGCTCCTGAGGCACCACGTCGGGGTCGCCGCCGGCGTTGAAGCGGGCCAGGACGGTGCGCTCGTCGATCAGCAGATCGGTCATCGAGGCGTTGCGAACCCGATCGATCGGTGCCACGCCGGTGCCCACAGGTGTCCCGACGAGGGCGGCGACCAGGGTATGGATCACCCCGCCATGGGTGATCACCACGGCATGCTCACCGTCGAGCATCGAGTCGGTCAGGTCGGCGAACACCGCCCGGACCCGCTCGGCGAGTTCGGACCAGGTCTCGCCGCCGCCCATCCGCACATCCCCGCCACGACGCAGTGTGTCCATCTCCTCGGGGTAGCGGCGGGCGACCTCGTCGCGGGTGAGACCCTCCCATCGACCGATGTCCATCTCACGCCATCGCGGGTCGGGGGTCACCTCCAGACCGGCGACCTCGGCGGTCTCGAGGGTTCTGGACAGGTCGGAGGCAACTGCCCGGGTCGGCTCCATCCGGGCCACCTCCTCGCGCAAGCGCTTCGCCTGAAGACGGCCGGTCTCGCTCAGAGACGTGGAACTGCGGCCTTGCCACACCCCCGCCGCGTTGGCGTCGGTCTCGGCGTGGCGGATGAGCGTTACGCGCCTCATCCACGCCCTCCTGAGACGGCCCAGGTCACGCCTCGTCCCTCGGATCCTCCGGCCACTCAGGCGGGGCCTCCCGTCGAGCGAGCCTCTCCCGAAAAGCTTGGTCGGCTCGCTGCCGTGTCCGCCTCAAGAGCAGGTAGAGACCCACGATGACTGCCAGGGTGATTCCCCATACCGCGGCCGCGCCTGGATCGGAGGGAAGCGAGAAGCCTCCGTCCTGCTGACCGGCGAGGATCGACAACTCCATGCCACCAGCCTACGGCTGAGTTCGGTGCTCGTGTTCGATCACCGGAGGAACGCGGGAAGGAAGGCGAGCGCCGCGATCGCCAAACCCTTGACCACCACCAGCACGGCTGGCATCGCGGCATCCTTGAACGGATCCCCGACGGCGTCTCCCACGCTGGTGGCCAGGTGGGCGTCGGATCCGCGCCCTCCGTAGGCACCGGCCTCGACGAGCTTGCGAGCGTTGTCCCACGATCCCCCCGACGACGCCAACAAGGCGGCGAGCAACAGTCCGCTCACGAGGCCCCCGACGAGGAAGGTGGCGAGCGCGGCGATGTCGAACAGGCCGAGGCCGATCGGCAGGACCACGGCCAGCGAGATCGGCAACACCACCGCCCGGTCGGCGGCGGCCGCGGCAAGGTCGATGCACCACACCTCGTCTACCGGGGTACGGGTCTTTCGGCGGCCGCGCTGCCCGGCGACCCGGCGCCCGGCCTCGTCCACGATCGACGCGGCGGTCGCCGTGACCCAACGCATCGCCGAGGCAGCCACCACCATTGGGACCGCGGCTCCGAGGAGCAGGGACCCGAGGGCGAGTGGGCGGAACAGGTCGACCGCGCCGATGTCCGCCGTCCGGTGAAAGGCCAGAATCGCCGCCACCGCCGCCCAGCCTCCGGCGCCGAGGGAGAACCCCCGCACCATTCCGGCGACGGCGTTGCCGAGTGAGTCGAGCGATGCCGCCACCTCGCGTGCCTCCACCGGCATGCCGGTCATATCGGCGAGTCCGCGGGCGGTGTCAGCCACGGGTCCGAAGGCAGAGACCCGAGCGATCACTCCCAGCGACGCCGCCGCAGCCACCGCGCCGAGAGCCACGCCATAAGCCCCGCCACCCTCCACCATCGCCTCTCCACCCCAATAGGCGCCAGCAACACCGCCACCGAGGACCGCCACCAGGATCACCGAAGTGCGCAGTCCGTCCACCACGCCGGCGAGAACCACTGGTGCCGCCCCCCGATCCGCCTGACGGGCCACATTCTTCACCTGCCGCCAGCGGTCACTGGTGAACAGCTCGGAGAGGTGGCCGATGCCGATGCCCACCACCACGCCTAACGCCAAGCTGACGAAAGCGCCCCAGGACACGATCGTCCCCGGCGTCCCGACCAGCGGCCATCGGAGGTAGGTGTACCCGACGATGAGCACGTAGGCACCGCACACGGTTGGACCGAGCCGCAGCGTCGCCGACAGGCGGCTCCCCCGGGTGCGGACGACGAGCGCCGCCAGGAAGGACCCGACGATCCCGGAGGCGGCGACCACCAGCGGCAACAGCACGCCCCACAGCGCGACAGACGGCTCTCCCGAAAGGTCCCAGGCCAGCACCGTGGCCGCGGCCGCTGATATGAACAGGGTGTCGAGCAGATCGATGGCGGCGCCGTTGGCGTCCGCCAGGGAGTCGCCGGCGAGATCGGCTATCGCCACCGGGTTGCTCCCATCGCGGTCCGCGTCTCTCGCGTCGAGGGGACTCGTCGTGTGCGACGCCACATCGGTGCTCTTGGCGAAGACCCCGCTGCCGACCCGAGCGACGATCGCCACCGTCGACACCCCGAGTGCTGCGGGCACGAGCAGACGCCACACCTCCGGCAGGGAGAGGGCGGCGTCGGCGAGCAGGTACCCGCCGGCGAGCATGGTGGCGGCGACGCCAACGAGAACCAGCGCGGCACCCGTCCCTCCCCCTACTGCCGTAGTCATCGCCGCCACCGAGCCGCTATCCGCCGCCGCGTCCGCGGTGCGGCGGGGACTGTGTGCGGTCACGGCGACGACGCCGCCGCCGACACCGAGGGCAGCACCGGCTCCCGCAAGGTAGGCACCCAGGGACCACCAACGGGAGGCGCCGCCGGCGAGTACGGCCAGCGCGGCGACCACGACGGCGCCGATAGCCAGCGCGAGGACCCGTTGCCGGCCGACCACTCGAGCGACACCGTGACGCACCGCGGCATCGGCCTGTTCCCGGCGAGCCGCAGGGCCGAGCCGGACGGCGCGGGCGAGCGCCGCACCGACGGCGAGGATGCCGACCGCGACCATCACCCATAGGAAGGGCACGGCGGTGGCGGTGAAGTCAACCATCCCTAGCGCCGCCACATCTCCCTGGTGAACAGCAACACGATGGGGAAGATCTCGAGGCGGCCCACGATCATCAGGAAGGAGAGGAGCCACTTGCCGGCGGTGGGCACCCCGGCGAAGGTCGAGATCGGTCCCACCTCAGACAGGCCCGGGCCGATGTTGCCGAGCGCCGACGCCACCGACGACACCGAGGTGGCGAGATCGATGGGGATACCGGCGAATGCCTCGATTACGGCGAAGGCGACGATGCCGGTCATGAACAGGAACATGTAGAGGATGAAGAACGACTGAACGCTCTCGGCGATCTTCTCGGGAACCTGCTGGTGGCCGAGGCGGGTCACGAATACGCCGCGAGGATGGATCAGCCGACGCATGTCGGCGCGAGACCCCTGGTAGAGGATGCCCAGCCGGTACACCTTGATGGAACCTGAAGTGGAACCGGCCATGCCTCCCACGAACATGAGGCCGACGATCATCACCTGGACGCCGTCGCCCCACCGGCCCCAGTCCGAGACCGTGTATCCGGTGGTGGTGATGATGGCGAGGACGGTGAACAGCGAACTCCGGATGTGGTCGACGACCGCGTCGCCCCAGGTCCCGACCGCCAGGAAGGCCGCCGCCGCCAGGACAATCATGCCGAAGAGACGAAACTCCGCGCTCCGCAAGTAATCGCCCGGGTGCTTGAGTGCTCGGAGGTGCAGGACGAACGACGTTCCGCCGAGGAACATGAAGGTGATGGCCACCCACTGCGCCGACGTGCTGAACGCGGCGAGGGAGTCGGTTCGAGTACTGAAGCCCCCGGTGGACAGGGTGGTGAGCGAGTGGGTCAGCGCATCGAAGGGCCCCATGCCCGCAACCACGTATGAGATGGCGGCTGCGACCGTGAACGCCAGGTAGACCAGCCACAGCCGCTTTGCCGTCTCCCTGAACCGAGGCGTCAGGCGATCAGGCTGTCCCCCCGGCCACTCGGCCCTCGCCAACTGCACGCCACCGACGCCGAGGAGCGGCAGGATGGCGATCGAGAGGACGATGATCCCCATGCCACCGATCCACTGGGTCAGTGCTCGCCACCACAGGATCGAACGCGGGAGCATTTCGGGGGTGGCGATCACCGTCGCCCCCGTCGTGGTGAACCCGGACGCGGTTTCGAAGAAGATCTCGGTGAACCCGCCGACGGTGCCGGTCACCAGGTACGGGATCGTTCCCACGGCCACCATGGCGCACCACGACAGCCCGACGGCGGCGAACCCCTCGCGCATGGTGAGCTCCCCGGTACGCGCCGCGCCCCTCCGGACCAGGTCAGCGAGGGCCAGCACCACCAGGGCACCGAGCGTGATCGCCAGCGCCTCGTCCCACTCGCGATAGACGACGGCGACGACCGACGCGGTGAGCATGACGGCGGCCGTACCTTCGACGACGGCGGCGACGATGAAGACGAGGCGCCGCAGTGACATCAGGTCTCCGCCGGGGTCACCCGAACAGCCTCTCGACGGCGGGGATCGCCTTGGGGAGGGCGACGGCGATGAGTCGATCGCCCGCTTCGACCACCGTGTTGCCGTGGGGAATGAAGGCACGCTTGCCGCGCACGATCCCCCCGATGATCGCCGCCTTGGGGAGTCCGACCTCGCTCAGCATCTTGCCCACGGCGTCGCTGGATTCCCCCACCTGGAGTTCGATGGCCTCGGCGTCAGTGTCCTGGAAGGTAATGACCGAGTGGATGGTGCCGCGTCGCACCAACCGCAGGATCTCGTTGGCGGCGGCGAGCCGGGTCGACACGCCAGCATCGATGCCGTGGCCGGCGAGCAGACCGACGTAGGCGAGGTTGTGGAATCGTGAGACGACCGTGGGCACGCCGAGCGCCTTGGCCACCATGCAGCCGAGGATGTTCACCTCGTCCCAGCCGGACAGCCCGAAGACGACGTCGGCGTTGGCGATGCCTTCCGACGCCAGCACCTCAGGGTCGGTCGGGTCTCCCTTGACCACCACCAGGCGGTCGTACTTGGCGGCCAGGTCTCCGAATCGCTCCGCCTCGATGTCGACGAGCACGGTCTGGATCCCTGCCTGGACCATCGTCTCGGCGGTCAGCGTCGCCAGACGGGTGGCCCCGAGCACGAAGACCTTCTTCGCCCGATGCTCCTCCACCCCCATCAGGGTGAGTGCCTCCTCGGCGCCCTGGCTGGTCACCACCAGCACGTGGTCGCCGGACTGCAGGGCCGAATCGCCACGGGCGATAATGGTCTTGTCGTCGCGGACGAGGGCGGCCACGATCCAGTCCCACCCCTTCACCCTGGTGCGGAGCTCTTTCAAGCTGCTCCCGTCGAGCGGGGCACCCGGCTGGACATACCCGCCGTACAGGCCGATCTGTCCGTCGGCGAACTCGACCACCTCGGAGACTCCACCGCGGCGGGCGAGCAGCAGCAACTCTCGGGTAAGGGCCTCGACCGGGTCGATGGTCACGCTGACGCCGTGCATCTCCAGGTCCTCGCGCAGGGTGGGATCCTCGACCCGAGCAACCCTGGTGCGGACGCCGATCCGTGTCGCCGCCTGACAGGCGAGGATGTTGACCGCATCCGACGAGGTGACCGCGATGAGCAGGTCGGCGCC
>DATKBG010000166.1:0-5228 GCA_035514255.1 Acidimicrobiia bacterium | reverse complement strand
GGATACAAGGCTTCCCAGCGACGGGTGCTCGAGGGCATGGAGGCCCCGCCGCGCGGCTCCCACAACCTGATCGCCGGAGCCGTGGTCGGTGCGCTCGGCGGCGCCGTTCTCGGGAGTCTCGTCATACTCGCTTCGACGTTCAACCTGCGCGGCACGTTCATCCACCTCTCACCGACGGTGATCGACACCCTTACCGTCGGTGACTCAGCGGTGTCGGGGGCTCTGGTCATCATCGTCGCTGGCGCCATGCTCGGCGCTCTCGGCGGAGGGATCCACCTGCTCGGAGACCGTGCCCGGTTGATCCTGGCGACGGTGACGGTCACGATCATCGGGTTCAACTTCCTCGAGCTGGTGGTCGGGGACATCCTGCGTCAGGCGGGGCTGCGTACCGTCGATCGGTTCCTGTATGCGCCCTCCCGGGGCCTCACTGTTGCCGGCGCCGTGGTGCTGAGCGTCATCGTCCTTTCCGTACGCATGCTGCTGAGCGGGCGCGCCACCCGGGTCGCGGTGCGGTTCCGCGCCCTGCCCGACGAGCGACGGAGCAAGGCGGTCTTCATCGGTGCTCTGGTTGCTCTGGCGGTCTCGGCCTACCTGCCCTCGCTCTTTGGCACCTTCTTCAACGACATCCTCGCCAACGCAGGGCTCTTCGTCCTGCTGGCCCTCGGCCTCAACATCGTGATCGGCTACGCCGGGCTGCTCGACCTCGGCTACGTGGCGTTCTTCGCAGTCGGCTCGTACACGACTGCAGTGCTCACTTCGCCCCGCTCGCCCGGGTTCGCACCGGAGATGGCGTTCTTCGAGGCGCTTCCCTGGGTGTTGCTCATGGCCCTCTTCGCTGGCCTCATCATCGGCACCCCGGTCATCCGAATGCGTGGCGACTACCTGGCGATCGTGACGCTAGGATTCGGCGAGATCGCCCGCATCATCTTCCTGTCCGGATGGCTCAAAGGGATTTTCGGCGGGGCGCAGGGGATCCTCCAGATCTCGCCCCTCGAAGCGGGCCGACCGACGAGTGGCATCAACGTGCATTTCGGGTACGTGATTGCGTTTGCGGGGCTCATCGCGCTCATCGTCGGGTTCGCTCAGTGGCGGGAGGCCTCTCGAATCGGGCGCGGCGAGCTGGACGCAGTAGCCGGCAGCGATTACACCACTCGCCGGGCGGCGCTCATCATGGGCCTCGGTGGACTGGCCGCGGTGCTCGGCATGGCATTCCCCACCTTCAGCACCTGGGCCATCGTCGGTATCGATCCACCGGCCATGTTCCGGATGATCCTGGTGTTCGTCGCCATCGCCGCCTTTATCTCATGGCGGTTGCGCGAGTCGCGCGTCGGCCGGGCCTGGATGGCGGTACGCGAGGACGAACAGATCGCCCAGTCGATGGGCATCAATATCGTCACCACCAAGCTGCTCGCCTTCGTCATGGGAGCGATGCTGGCATCGTTCGGAGGTGCGCTGTTTGCGGTGAAGATCGGGACGATCTTCCCCAACAGCTTCGAGATCGTGCAGTCGATCATCATCCTTGTCGTGGTGATCGTCGGAGGCCTCGGAAGCATCCGCGGCGTCATCCTCGGAGCTGTGGTGCTCATCGGTGTGCTCGGCGGCCCCACACAGCCCGGTCTCCTGCGCGAGTTCGGTGAGTACAAGCTGCTCATCTACGGTGTCATCCTGGTGTGGATGATGCTCAACCGGCCTGAGGGCCTGTGGCCCGAGGCCCGTCGCGCCCAGGAGCTGCACCAGGAGGAGATGCTTCAGGACGCGTGGCTCAGGTCCCAGACCGAAGGCGAAGCGGCACCGGAGGGGGCGACCTGATGGTGATGCTCGAAGTCGTCGGTTTTACGAAGAGGTTCGGTGGCCTCAATGCCCTCAGCAACGTCGACTTCCACGTCGATGAGGGCGAGATCGTGAGCATCATCGGGCCCAATGGCGCAGGCAAGACCACCTTCTTCAACGCCATCAGCGGGATGTACCCACCCGATGGTGGTGAAGCACGGTTCCGGGGCCAGAACATCGCCGGACTCAGCCCCGATCAGATCACCAAGATCGGGATCGCCCGCACCTTCCAGAACGTGAGGCTCTTCCCCAACATGACGGTGCTGGAGAACGTGATGGTCGCCCAGCACTGCCGGACCAAACGAGGCGTGCTGGCGACGCTGTTGCGGACCCCGGCATATGTGCGCGAGGAGGCAGAGATCGAGCAGCGAGCAAAAGAGATCCTCGGGTTCTTCGGGACCAGGCTCGTCGGGTATCGCTTCGACCAGCCGGCTCTTTCGCTGTCATACGCGAATCGACGGCGCCTGGAGATCGCCCGAGCGATGGGCACACAGCCTCAGATCCTGCTTCTGGACGAGCCCACCGCCGGCATGAACCCTCGCGAGACGCTGGAGCTGACCGAGCTGATCGGCAATCTGCGGGACGAGAGGGGATTGACCATCGTGCTCATCGAACACGACATGAGGGTGGTACGCGATGTGTCCGATCGGGTCGTGGTCCTCGACCACGGTGTGAAGATCGCCGAGGGGTCGTACGACGAGGTCTCTGCGGACGAGAGTGTGATCGAGGCCTATCTGGGTCGCCCAGCCGAGAGTGGGGCCTGAGATGCCCGACCGCCAGACCCCGATCCTCGAATTCCGCGGCGTAGACACCCATTACGGCCCGGTGCACGTGCTCAAGGACGTCAATCTCGAGGTGTTCGAGGGCGAGATCGTGTGTCTGCTCGGCGGCAACGCCTCGGGCAAGACGACGACCCTCAAGACGATCCTGGGGATGGTCACGCCGTCTTCCGGTGACGTATACCTGGACGGAGAAGTCGTGTCCGACTGGTCGACCTCGAAGAGGGTGGAGCGCGGAGTGTCGATGGTCCCCGAGAACCGCCGACTGTTCAAACGGATGACCGTCAAGGAGAACCTGGAGATCGGCGGCTTCCTGCGCAAGGACAAGGAGAACCTCAACGGCGACATGGAGCGCGTCTTCGAGCTGTTCCCCCGGGTCAAGGAGCGACTGGGTCAGAAGGCCGGCACCCTGTCCGGTGGTGAGCAGCAGATGGTCGCCGTGGGCCGGGCGTTGATGGCCCGTCCCAAGGTGCTGCTCATGGACGAGCCGTCGATGGGGCTGGCACCGATCCTGGTGGCCCAGAATTTCGAGATCATCCAGCAGATCAACGAGGCCGGGACCACGGTGTTCGTCGTCGAGCAGAACGCCAACATGGCGCTGTCGATCGCCGACCGTGGCTACGTCCTCCAGACCGGCCAGATCGTCCTTGCCGACACCGCCGAAGGTCTGCTCGCCAACCCCCAGATGCGCCAGGCGTATCTGGGAGAGGTGGACTGAGCGGCCCTACGGGCCGCGGTATCGAGTACCAAGTACTTGGTACCAAGTACCGGATGGGAAGTGAGTGCACAGGATCGCTGTACGATCCTGCGACCTATGGACCACTCTCTCACCACCCTCTCCAACGGCATCCGCGTCATCACCGAGACCATGCCGTCGGTTCGGTCGGTGTCGGTCGGGTGTTGGGTGGACACCGGTAGTCGCGACGAGACCGAGCCGGAGGCCGGGTGCTCGCACTTCCTCGAGCACCTGCTGTTCAAGGGCACGGAGGAGCTGAGCGCCCGGGCCATTTCAGAGACTTTCGACCGGGTAGGGGCGCGGTCCAACGCCTTCACCTCAAAGGAGTACACCTGCTACTGGGCGCAGCTGCGCGACGAGGACCTCGACATGGGCATGCACCTGCTGGGCGAGATGATCCAGCGTCCTGCCTTCCGTCCGGAGGAGATCGCCTCCGAGGCCCACGTGGTGCTCGAAGAGATCAACATGAACGAGGACGATCCGGCGGATGTGGCCCACGACCAATTCGCCAGGGCTCTCTGGGGGGATCACGTGCTCGCCCGCCCGGTCCTCGGTACTCGGGAGTCGATAACCGCGATGGGGCGCGACATCATCTCCGGCTATTGGTCTCGCCGGTATCACCCGTCGACCCTGGTAGTGGCGGTCGCCGGGCACGCCGAGCACGACGACGTGGTGGGCATGGTCGAGGATCGCTTCGGACCGTGGGTGGGTGACGGTGCCGATCACGACCTCGTCACGCCTGTCATCGAGCCCCGGGTGGGTGTGGTGCGGCGAGACACCGAACAGGCACACCTGGTTTTCGGTGGTGAGGCCTTCGACCGGGGCGACGATCGCCGCTTCGCCTTCGGCCTGCTCAACCACGTCCTCGGCGGCGGCATGTCGAGCCGGCTGTTCCGCGAGATCCGTGAGGAGCGCGGACTCGCCTATGCGGTGTACTCGTTCCGGATGCCCTACGCCGACTCGGGCGCTTTCGGCGTGTACGTGGGCACCACACCCCACCAGGCGCCGTTGGTCCTCGAGATCATTCGCGCGGAACTGACCAAGGCGGTCGACGAAGGTCTCACCGCGGAGGAGCTCGAGCGGGCCAAGGGCCACACCAAGGGGTCCCTGGCGCTCTCGATGGAGGACACCAACAGCCGGATGGTGCGCCTCGGTCGGCACGAACTCACCGGCGTCGACCATCTGTCGCTCGACGAGGCGGTGGCCAGGATCGAGTCGGTGAGCCTCGACGAGGTGCACGCCGTCGCCAAGGACGTCTTTTCCGGCCCCTTCGTCCTCGGTGGCGTCGGACCGTTCGACGCCACCGACCTGGAACGCTTCGTGGCATGATGCGCGTCGCCGTCTCCGGGGCCGCAGGGCGCATGGGTGCACTCGTCTGCGAGGCGGTCGCCGAAGCGGATGATCTCGATTTGGTCGTCGCCTACGACCCGTCGCATGCCGGCGAGACCGTCGCAGGGATCACGCTCACCGGCGACATCGATGCAGTCGGAGAGGCCGATGTGGTCGTCGAGTTCACCGTCCCGGCGATCGTGCTGGACAATCTCGCCCGGTGGCGTGCACTCGATGTCCACGCCGTCGTAGGAACCTCGGGGTTCGACGAGGCGCGACTCGCCGAACTGAGCGAGCGGTGGGGGAGCGGGCCGCCGAACTGCCTCGTGGTCCCCAACTTCTCCGTCGGGGCGGTACTGATGATGCGGTTCGCCGAGGAAGCGTCGGCCCACCTTTCCGACGCCGAGATCGTTGAGATGCACCACCAGGACAAGGTGGATGCACCCTCGGGAACGGCGATCGCCACCGCCGGACGGATGGGACGGTCGACAGGCGGCGACCCACCCGAGATCCACTCGGTGCGCCTCCCGGGCATCGTGGCCCGCCAGGATGTG
>DATKBG010000165.1:0-12881 GCA_035514255.1 Acidimicrobiia bacterium | reverse complement strand
TCCATGGTGGCCCTGTGCGTCGACGCCGGCAGGGGCACGATCGATCCCGGTTCGATCTCAGAGCGTCTGGAGGCCCGCGACCGCCGCGTCGCCCGGGGCGCCGCCCCTGCCCGTGGCCTGACCTTGTGGAAGGTTGAGTATGGAACTGCCGGCGGCGAAGCCGCCGACCGTCGGTACCAGGTACCTGGTACTTAGTACTTGGTACCCGGATGGGGACAGGCCCCATCCGCTAACGAATAACCCCGATTCCCATTGCTTCAAGGGCTGCGCACATGGCGTCGAGCTCGCTGGCGGAGCGGGTTTCGACTTCGAAGCTGATCTCCGTAAAGCCGAAGGGGAGGCCGATGCCCTGACGCTGGTGGTGGACGGAGACGACGTTGGCGCCGGCGTCGGCGATCGTCCGGGTGACCCGCGCCAGCTGACCGGGCACGTCAGGCACCCGGATGGCGAAGGTGCCGAACCGCCCCGCAGCGCCGAGTCCGTGGCGGATCACCTGATCGAGCAGGAGGAGGTCGACGTTGCCTCCGGACAGGATGAGGACCGTCGCACCTGGCTTGGGTTCCACCTTTCCGGCGAGCATGGCTGCCAGCGGTGCGGCGCCCGAGGCCTCCACGAGCAGCTTGGCGCGCTCCAGGAGCAGGGCGACGGCTTCGGTCATCTGACCGTCGTCGACGGTCACCAGGTCGTCGACGAACGCCTCGATGTGTTCGAAGCACAGGGCAGATGCCCGGGCGACGGCGATCCCGTCGGCGAGCGTGTAGCGGGGCTCGACGTCGGTGGGTGAACCGGCCTGTCGGCTGGCGACATACGGTGCCGTCGCGCTCGCCTCGACCCCGACGATGCGAACGGAGGGGTTTACCGCCTTCACGGCGGCTCCGACTCCTGAGATCAGGCCGCCACCGCCGACGGGTACCACGATGGTTCCGATGTCGCTCGCCTGCTCGAGGAGCTCGAGACCGAGCGTTCCCTGCCCGGCGATGATGTCGGCGTCGTCGTACGGGTGGACCAGATGGGCGCCGGTCTGCTCACCGAACTCGCGGGCCGCGTCCAGGGCCTCACCGACGTTCGATCCCGCCAGACGGACCTCGGCTCCGTACCCCCGGGTGGCATCGATCTTGGGGATCATCGCCGTTTCGGGCATGAACACGGTCGAGGCGATGCCCAGTGTTGTGGCCGCCAGCGCCACGCCCTGGGCATGGTTTCCGGCCGATGCGGCCACCACACCATTGCGGCGTTTTTCGTCGTCGAGGAGCGCCAACGCGTTCATGGCGCCACGGATCTTGAACGACCCGGAGCGCTGCTGGTTCTCTGCTTTCATCAGGATGTCGCATCCGGCGAGCGCACTGAAGGTGGACGACGGGAACAGCGGCGTGGTCATCACCACGCCCTTGCCACGCTCGGCGGCGGCGCGGATTTCTTCGAGCGTGACGAGGCGGTCGGACATCGGTCGCGACGCTACACGCGGATTGGCAGTCTCGTACACGCGTGCGTACCATATGGCGCCGCTCCCGCCCCATCGCGGGCGATCCTGCGTGCCCCACGGCCCCGTCGGAGGAACGACGCCTCAATGAAGTTGCAGAAGACCTTTACGCCGCGACCCGGTGATATCGACCGGGCCTGGTGGCTCGTCGACGCCACGGACCTGCCGCTCGGCCGCCTCGCATCCGAGGTCGCCCAGCTGCTGCGTGGCAAGCACAAGCCCACCTTCGCCCCCCACATGGACATGGGTGACTTCGTGGTCATCATCAACGCGGCTGCGGTGGCCGTTACCGGCGCCAAGGCCGACCAGAAGACGTACTACCGCCACTCGGGATACCCCGGGGGGCTCACCGAGACGAGCTTCAACGACATGCTCGCCAAGCACCCCGATAGGGTCGTCGAAAAGGCCGTGAAGGGCATGCTGCCCAAGAATCGGTTGGGCCGGGCGATGGGTCGCAAGCTCAAGGTCTACGCCGGCGCCGACCACCCGCACACCGGGCAGGAGCCTCAGCCACGCACTCTCGAGATCCGAAAGGTCGAAGCCTCATGACCCTGCCTGTTGCCCAGACCGTCGGCCGTCGCAAGACCTCTGTCGTTCGCGTCGCCCTGTTCGAAGGTTCCGGTCAGATGCTGCTCAACGGCAAGGCGCTTGAGGCGTACTTCCCGAGCATGGCGCAGCGGGTACGGGTGCTCGAGCCTCTCCGCATGGCTGGCGTCGATGGACAGTACGACGTGCGCGCCATCCTCGAAGGCGGTGGTGTCACCGGTCAGATCGATGCGATGCGCCTCGCTCTCGCCCGGGCCATCATCGAACTGGATCCCGAGCAGCGGACGCTCCTCAAGCGGGCCGGGATGCTGACCCGCGACGACCGTATCGTCGAGCGCAAGAAGTACGGCCTCCGCAAGGCCCGCCGCGCCCCGCAGTACACCAAGCGGTGAGCCGCCCTTCGGGCGTCCGGTACCAAGTACCAAGTACCAAGTACCAAGTACCCCGACCGGCGGGCCGGACAGAGCAGATGTTCGCCCCCCTCTACCGCCTGCCCTCGCTTTATCGGGTTCCCCGATGAAGCTCTTCGGTACCGACGGCGTTCGTGGCAAGGCTGGGGTCGACCTCACCGCCGAGCTGGCGACCGGACTCGCCCGGGCCTTCGCTGTCGATCTCACCGGTCCGGCCGTGATCGGTCGTGACACCCGCCGTTCCGGGCCGATGCTCTCGGCCGCGGTCGGCGCCGGCTTCGCCGCTGCCGGGGTCGACAGCATCGATCTCGGCATCGTCCCGGTGGGAGCGGTGAGCGTCCTCACCCCGGCGCTCGCCGGTGGATGTGGCGTCATGGTGAGCGCCAGCCACAACCCTGCGGATGACAACGGGATCAAGTTCTTCACCGCCGACGGGTCCAAGTTGCATCCCGACGCGGAGGCGATCGTCGAGGACCGCTATCTCACCGCGGCATCGCCGGGTACACCGTCGGAGTTGGGTCATCAGGCCGCCCTTCCAGATGCCGAGGACCGTTACCTGGACTACCTGCGATCGGTCGCAACCGGGGCGCTCGACGGCCTTTCCGTAGTCCTCGACTGCGCCAACGGTGCAGCCTTTTCGGTTGCACCACGGTTCTTCTCGGCGCTCGGTGCCGAGGTCGAAGCGATCAATGTCGAATCCGACGGTGCCCGTATCAACGAAGGGTGCGGCGCGGTCCATCCTGAGGGCCTTGCTGCGGTGGCCGCAGGTCGGGTCGGCCTGGCCTTCGACGGGGATGCCGACCGCTGCATCCTGGTCGACGAGGACGGCGCTACCTGCAACGGGGACGTGATCCTCGCCGTGCTCGCCAAGCACCTGTTGGATCGCGGGGACCTCCCCGGCGGCCGGGTCGTGATCACCGTGATGGCCAATCTGGGACTTCGTCTCGCCCTGGGCGACCTCGGCATCGAAGTCGTCGAGACGCCGGTGGGAGACCGGCATGTCACCGAGGCGTTGCGCGCCCACGGAGCCGCCATCGGTGCGGAGCAGAGTGGCCACGTCGTCTTCTCCGGTCAAGCGACCGGAGACGGCCTGCTGACCGGTCTGAGGGTGCTGGAAGCGATGCGAGACACCGGTAGCCCCCTCCGCGAACTCCGCCGGGTGATGACCGAGTACCCCCAGGTGCTGATCAACGTGCCCGTGAAACAGCGCGGCGCCCTGGCCGATGCCGTTGCCGTGTGGGAGGCAGTCGCTGGCGCCGAATCCGCACTCGGTGACGCCGGCCGCATCCTGGTCCGCGAGAGCGGCACCGAACCGCTGGTTCGCGTCATGGTCGAGGCCCGCCAACAGTCAGATGCTGACCGGGTGGCTCAAGAACTCGCCGATATCGTGGAGGATCGGCTCGGTTGACTCCGCGGAGTACCAAGTACCAGGTACCGCGCCCGCTTTCTGCGAAATCCCGGTAACGTTGGGGTCACTCGTCCAAGACGAGACAACTGAAAATGGACCCGGGGAATGCTGTTCCCCATAGCGCCTGCCCTCTCCTTTGGGAGAGGTGACGAGGAAGAGGGCTCGAGGGGAGAACCCCCAATCGAGTAGTCGGCGGATGCCCTCTCGGCGACTCACGGTCGTGACGGTTCGGGTCAGAGCCCGGGAGCGATCCCGGAGGTAGAGCCCGGATCGATGTGAGGCGAAGCACCACTTCGCGCGCTCCCCGGATCCCCGAACAGAGGGAGACGCGCATGTGCGGAATCATGGGTTATGTCGGTCCGCGGCAGGCGGCACCGATCGTCATCGGTGGCCTCAAGCGGCTCGAGTACCGCGGCTACGACTCGGCTGGCGTGGCGGTCCACGACGGTACCGACCTGTCGGTGACCAAGGCTGAAGGCAAGCTGGCCCGCCTGATGGCCCTCCTCGAGGAGGAGCCAATGGAAGGCCTGGCAGCGATCGGTCACACCCGGTGGGCGACCCATGGGGCCCCGAACGACCGCAACGCCCACCCCCACACCGATCCCGGTGGTGAGGTGGTGGTGGTCCACAACGGGATCATCGAGAACTTCGTCGCCCTCAAGGAGGAGCTGGCCGCCGACGGGGCCACCTTCTCGTCCGACACGGATACCGAGGTACTGGCCCACATCGTGGCGCGTGAATACGACGGCGACCTCCTCGAAGCCGTGCGCCGTGCCGTGGCCCGCGCCGAGGGCGCCTATGCCCTGGTGGCGATGGCACGGGCGGAGCCGGGTCGAATGGTGGCGGTGCGGGTGATCAGCCCGCTGGTGATCGGAATCGGCGACGGCGAGATGTTCCTCGCCTCGGACGTGCCGGCCATCCTCGAGCACACGGGTGACATCGTGGTGGTCGACAACGGCGAGATCGTCGACATCACGCCCGATGGCTACAGCATCCAGACCCTCGCCGGTACGCCGGTGCAGCGGGACCGCCTGGAGATCACCTGGAACGCCGAGCAGGCCGAACGCGGCGGCTACCCGCACTTCATGCTCAAGGAGATCTTCGAGCAGCCCCAGGCGGTGACCGACACGCTCAGCGGACGCCTCCAGGAGGACGGGTCGGTGACGCTCGAAGACGTGTCCTATCCCGACGGACTCGTGGCGGAGCTCGATCGAATCTGGATAACCGCCTGCGGCACGGCCCTCCACGCCGGCTTCGTGGGTAAGGAGGTGTTCGAGCGACTGGTGCGTATCCCGACCGAAACCGCCTTCGCGCACGAGCTGCGGTACGCCGATCCCCTGATCAGGCCCGGGTCGCTTACCGTCGCCATCAGCCAGTCCGGTGAGACCGCCGACACGCTGGCGGCGGCGATGCTCGCCAAGCAGCTGGGATCACGCCTCCTGGCATTGACCAACGTGGTCGGTTCGACGCTGAGCCGGGAAGCCGACGACGTCGTCTACACCCGAGCCGGACCGGAGATCGCCGTCGCCTCCACCAAGGCGTACATGACGATGCTCGTCGGCTTGTATCTGATGGCCCTGGACTTCGGGCGACAGCGCGATGTGATCGATCCTGCGGTGTACGACGAGATCGTCGCCGGGCTGCGGTCCGCCCCCGGGCGGATCGCCGAGGCCCTGAAGACCGAGGACAAGGTGGTCGAGGCGGCTCGGCTTTTCCAGGGCCACGAGCACGCCTACTTCATCGGTCGGGGGCTCGACCATGCGGTCGCCATGGAGGGGTCCCTCAAGATGAAGGAGATCTCGTACCTGCACTCGGAGGCGATGCCCGCCGGTGAGTTGAAGCACGGCACCCTGGCTCTGGTCACCGATGGCACGCCCGTGGTGGTGGTGCTCACCCAGGGCGCCGTTTACGACAAGACCGTGTCGGCCATCCAGGAGGTCAAGGCGCGTGGGGCCTATGTCATCGCCGTCGCCTTCGACGACGATGCTCAGGTCGGAAAGCATGCCGACACCGTCCTGCGGATCCCTCGGATACCCGACGTGCTCTCCCCGCTGGTGTCGATCGTCCCCCTCCAACTGCTCGCCTATCACGTGGCGGCGGCACGAGGCCACGACATCGACCAGCCCCGCAACCTCGCCAAGAGCGTGACCGTCGAATGAAGCAGGCAGCCGGCAGCCGGCAGCAGGCAGAGCGCACTCCCTCCCCCCGAGCGGGGAGGTGGGAGGGCGATCGCTTCGTGGGCCTCGCGACGCGTCTGGCCTCCCCCTCCGTCAGCGACCTGGCGGTCGCTGCCACCTCCCCCTTCGGGGGAGGGGACCGCGTGATGGGGTCCTTTTGCGGTCCCTCCCCCCGAAGGGGGGAGTACCGTCGGGAGCGGAGCGAGCGGCGGGGAGGGGGGAGGGCGATCGCTACGTGGGCCTCGCGACGCGTCTGGCCTCTCCCTCCGTCAGCGGCCTTCGGCCGCTGCCACCTCCCCCTTCGGGGGAGGAAAGGGGTCTTGCGATGCGCATAGTGGGCTTGGGAGTCGATCTGGCTGAGATCGAGCGCGTTGGGAGACTGCTGGAGAAGTACCCGCGGTTTGCGCAGCGGTGTTTCACCGAGCACGAGCAGGAGTACGCCGCGGGGTACGCCAAACCGGAGCGACGGTTCGCGGCACGGTTCGCCGGCAAGGAAGCGGTGATGAAGTCCATGGGCACCGGCTGGCGACGGATCCGCTGGCGCGATGTCGAGATCACCGGCGGCGGCAAGCCCACCGTGCGGATCTCCGGCACCGCCCAACGCCGCGCCGAGATGCTCGGCATCACCGCCTTCGAGATCACGATCACGCACACGGACAGGGACGCGCTCGTGTTCGTGGTGGCGATCGGGGAGTGAGGCGCGATTCGCGATTCGCGATTCGCAAGACCCGGATCAACGGCTTCTCGCGCCAGCGGGCGCTGTCCTTCCCTCTAGCGAATTGCGAATAGCGAAAAGCGTATAGCGAATTGCGAAAAGCGAATAGCGAATTGCGGATAGCGGTGCCTGGCGCCTAGCGCCAGGCACCCCCGATTAGCCTCCCCTGATGCCCTATCTCGCCAATGTCTTGCGCGGTTTTCTCATGGGGGCCGCCGATGTGGTTCCCGGCGTGTCTGGGGGGACCGTTGCCCTCGTTCTCGGCATTTACGAGCGTTTGATCGCTTCGGTGCAGTCGGGAGCCGCCACGCTGGGGTATGCGGTCCGCGGTCGGTTTTCCGACGCACGCCGCCGGTCCGGCGACGTGGAGTGGGGACTCATGGTGCCGCTGCTGGCCGGGATCCTCATCGCGGTGGTCTCCCTGGCATCGCTCATCGAGCGCCTTCTCCACGACGCACCACAGGCCACCGCTGCCGCCTTCTTTGGACTCGTGGCGGGGTCGATCCTCGTTGCGTGGCCGCTCGTAAAGCGGTGGACGAGTCAGCGGATGCTCGCGGCGTTGGCCACGGCGATCGCTGCGTTCCTGCTGCTCGGGCTGCGGTCAGAGGCGGTCACCGATCCCGGCCCGCTCTTCTTCTTCGGGGCGGGCGCCATCGCCATTGTCGCCATGATCCTGCCCGGCATCTCCGGGTCGTTCATCCTGCTCATGCTCGGCATGTACCAGGCGGTCCTCGGCGCAGTCAACGACCGTGAGTTGGTCCTGCTCGGCGTGTTCGTCGTGGGTGCTGTGCTCGGGCTCGCCTCGTTCTCGACCCTGCTCAACCGTCTGCTGCGGGACCATCACGATCTCGTGGTGGCGTGCCTCATCGGGTTGATGGCCGGGTCGCTGCGGGTCCTGTGGCCGTGGCCCGACGGCACCGAGTCGGTGGCGCTAGCTGCCCCCAGCGACCCCTTCATCCCTGCTCTCGCCGCCGTTGCCGGATTCCTCGCGGTGGTCGTCGTGGGACGGTTCAGCCGCGTCGCCGAACCGGAGGTCGATGAGACCCGCTGAGGTCGGTCAGGGCCTGTCGGCATCGAACACCAGCGCCGTGCCGTCGGGGGAGGCGATGGTGAGCGTCGAGCCGTCGACCGTCACGAGTGGTGAACTCTCGAGGACAGCGACTACGAGGCGCTCCTGATCGGCCACGGCCTCGTCGAGGCAGGCCATCTTGGTCAGCCCCAGGGGTCCGAACCCGTTGTCGTCGTAGGTGCCGGAGAACTGGTTGCACCCGGTGTTTCCGGTGACGCTTCCGTTGTCTTCGATGCGGATCCAGGCGTCGGCGGCGGTGGTGCTCGCCGTCTCCCCGTCGATGACGGTCGTCAGGGTCCAGGTGGTTCCTCGGAGCGCCAGGTTGGGCTCGGGCGCCGACGCCCGGTAGAGGAGCGCCCGCTCACCGCTGCCGATGGTCAGGTTGGCCCCGTCGATGGCGACCTCGGCGTCGCCGGTGAGCACCGACATGACGAACGCCTCCTGATCGGCGACCGCCCCCATGCACCCGATCAGGGTCTGGAAGAGGTCACGGAACCCGGCGGTGGTGTCATAGCTACCGCCGAACAGGTTGCACCCGTTGCTCCCGCCGACGTGCCCGTCGTCCTCGAAGACGATGAAGGCAGGAGCCGCCACGGTTGACACCGAGTCGCCGTCGACCAGCGACTCCAAGCGCCAGTTGGTGCCGGTGAGAGCCGCAGGTGGATCGGGTGGGATCTCGGAGAACCTCAGTTCGACTCCCTCACCCGTGAGGACCAGGTCGTCCTCGTTGTTGAAAGCGGTGTCGATGCGCTGCAGAGCGGTGAGGAACGCTGCCTCCAGTTCCATGACGCCGGCCACACCGCAGTACATCTCGGTGACCGCGATCTCGCTGATGGTCGATCGGGTTCCGGTCTCCACGAGGGTTCCCGAGTAGTGGTTGCAGGCGGCGGTGCCACTGACAGACCCGTTCGAGGCGGTCAGGGTCACGTCGTGACCGTCGACGAGCACGATTGGGCTGCCGTCGACGGTGCCCGACTTCAAACCCCAGGCCCTGTCGCCGAACGGACTGGCGCTCGGCAGGGTCTCCTGGCCGCAGGAGGCGAGGAGGGCGGTGGCGAGCAACGTCGCAGCGACAGTACGAGTGAGGGTGGTCATGCCACTTGGACGGAAAGTCCGGTCTTGGAGTTCCCTGTGACCGCTTGCCCGGTGCTCCTGACGGCGCCGGTATCGTCGGCGGGTGCGCCCCGTGATCACAGCCGCCGAAGTCGCCCGACTCGATGCAACCGCCGATGTCGCCACCGATGTTCTGATGGAGCGCGCCGGTCTGGCCGTCGCCATCCAGGCGACGAGGATGGGGGCGACCTACGGATCGCGGGTGGTCGTACTGGCCGGCGTGGGCAACAACGGTGGGGATGGCTTCGTTGCCGCCCGTCTCCTGAAGGAGCGAGGGGTCGATGTGGTCGTCCACTGCCTGGCGTTCCCCAAGGGCGAACCTTTGGTGCATCGGGGGATGGGGATTCGTGCTGCCCGGGCCGGGGTCCCGATCGAGCCGCTGGGGGAGCCGGTACCCGCTGATCTCGTGATCGACGCCCTCTTCGGGGTCGGCTTCCACGGCACACTTCCGGAGGTCGTGGAGCCGTGGCTAGAGCACCCGGCACCGGTTCTGGCGGTCGACGTTCCCAGCGGCCTCGACGCAACGACCGGTGAGGTCGACGGCGCGGCGTTTCGTGCCACCCACACGGTGACCTTCCATGCGTTGAAGACCGGGATGCTGGTCGGCGCAGGGCCGGACCACTGTGGGGTGGTATCGGTGGCCGACATCGGCCTGACCGGCGAACTTCCGGAGTGGCTGTTGTGTGAGGACGGCGATGCAGCGGTTCCGGCGCGGCCTCGGGCCGCCCACAAGTGGTCCGCAGGGTCGGTGGCAGTCGTCGGTGGCTCGCCGGGGATCGTCGGTGCCGCCGTGCTCACCGGTTCGGCCGCATTGTCCTTCGGGGCGGGAGCAGTCCGCGTTCTCGTTCCAGGGTCGTTGCGGTCCGAGGCGGCTTCGATGACGCCGTCACTGATGACGGAGGGGGTCGGAACGGCAACCCTGCACGACGACGCGGATGCCGTGCTCGCCGCTGCCGACCGGTTCGACGTCCTCGTCGTCGGGCCCGGGATGGGAGCGAGCGCGGCGGTCGAGGGTGTCGTCACCGGTTGGGAAGGCGCGCTCGTCATCGACGCCGACGCGCTCCACCCGGTGACGCCGGATCTTCTCCGGAAACGCTCGGGTCCGACGGTGATCACGCCGCACGCCGGGGAGTTCGAGGCATTGGCCGGTGAGGCCGCTACACCCGGGGCAGCGGCGCGACTCGCCGAAGTCACCGGCGCCGTCGTGGTCCTCAAGGGGAGTCCGACGTTCGTGATGGGTGAAGAGGCATGGGTGGTGACCAGCGGGGGCCCGGAGCTAGCCACGATCGGGACCGGAGACGTGCTGGCCGGGATGGTCGCCGCTCTCCTGGCCCGCGGGATGGCCGCGGAGGCAGCGGCGCGGTCGGCGGCACATCGTCACGGCCGGGCCGCGGCTGCCCTGGCGGCGACCGGTACCGTCACCGCCAGCCATCTCGCCGAGGAGATCAGGAGGTTCGCCTGGTGAGGCCATCCGTCATCGAGGTCGATCTCGCCGCGATTCGCCACAACGTCATGGCGTTCGCCTCCCTCGTGGCGCCGGCACGACTCTGTGTGGTGGTCAAAGCCGACGCCTACGGCCACGGCGATGTGCCGGTTGCCGTGGCTGCTGCCGATGCCGGAGCCGACCTGCTCGCGGTGGCGCTCGTGTCCGAAGGCATCGGGCTGCGTGAGGCCGGCGTCGAGTTACCGATCCTGGTGTTGAGCGAGCCTGCTGCCACCGACGCCGCAGAGTTGGTGCAGTGGCGATTGACCCCCACCGTCTACACCTCCCCCTTCATCCCTGCCCTCGAGGCGATCGCTCCGGCGGACACGGGGGTTCATCTCAAGGTGGACACCGGCATGCACCGGGTGGGCGCGCCGTTCTCGGCGGCTCCCGACCTGGCGCGTCGGATAGCCAGCGGACCCTTGCGCCTCGAGGGACTCTGGACGCACTTCCCGGTTGCCGACGAGGACCCGGCCTTCACCGCCACCCAGGTGCGGGCGCTACGCGAGGTCGAGTCGCGACTCGCCGCTGACGGCATCACCCCCGATGTGGTGCACGCTGCCAACACGGCTGCCGCCATCGGCGACCCGGAGTCCCGGCTCGGCATGGTCCGTGTCGGGCTGGGGACCTACGGCCTGCTGCCGATCCCCGAAGCAGCGGTCGACGTCCGCCCGGCGATGCGGGTGGTCAGCGGTGTGGCGCACCTGGCGCGTCTCGCTGCCGGTGCCCGTCCCTCCTACGGCCGCCGCCGCCCCCTGGCTCGTGAGTCCACCGTGGCGACCGTTCCGATCGGATACGCCGACGGGGTCTCGCGGCGTCTGTTCGAGGCCGGCGGCGAGGTCCTGATCCGCGGCCGCCGGTATCCGTTCGCCGGGGTGATCACGATGGACCAGTGCGTCGTCGACGTCGGCGACGATGCGGTGGCGGTTGGCGACGAGGTGGTGCTCCTCGGCCGTCAGGGCGATGCCGAGATCACGGCCGATGAGTGGGCACAGTGGCTTGGGACCATCGTGTGGGAGGTCGTCTGCGGGTTCGGGCCCCGCCTCCCCCGGCGGTATGTCGGATGACGCTCACGGCAGTGCCCGGTGTTCGCGTCGGCCATTGGACTGATGCGGTCGGGATTACCGGGGTGACCGTGGTGGATCTACCGGAGCCGAACGTGACCACCGTCGAGGTGCGCGGCGCGGCTCCCGGTTCGCGGGAGACCGCGTTGTTGGCCCTCGGTATGCGGGTCGAGGTCATTCAGGCGATCGTCCTCGCCGGAGGCAGCGCCTTCGGCCTCGCCGCCGCCGACGGCGTGGCCAACACTCTGGCGGTCGACGGCAGGGGACACCCGACGATGGCCGGTCCGGTGCCCATCGTTCCGGCGGCGATCATCTACGACCTGGCCGTGGGAGACGCGACGGCCCGGCCCGGTCCTGCTGAGGGGGCCGCTGCCTACGGGGTGCGCTCCGCAGACCCCGTTCCCATGGGCAGTGTCGGAGCGGGTACCGGCGCCTGTGTGGCCGGGTGGCGGGGTTGGGAGCACCGACGCAAAGGCGGTGTGGGATCGCACGCCGTCGCCCACGAGGGGACGACGGTGGGGGCGCTCGTGGTACTCAACGCCGTCGGTGACGTGTTCAGCCTGGAAGGCGAGTCGTTGACCGGCGGCTACCTGCTTCCCACGAGCACCCCGGTGATTCCGTCCCTCGCCGAGAACACGACGCTGGTCGTGATCGCCACCGATGCGGCGGTCGACCGCGCCGCTCTCAGCAGGCTCTGTGTGCAGGGTCATGACGCCCTTGCCGTTTGTCTTCGCCCGAGTCACACCCGATACGATGGCGATGCCGTCTTTGCGGTGTCCTGTGGCACCCGCGAAGCGGATCTGGATCGTCTGGGGGTGATGGCGTTCGAGGCCGTAGGGCGGTCTATCGAGGCAGCGGTCCGACATGCCACGACACTGGGAGGGGTGCTGGCCATCGAATCGGAGGGGTCGTCGTGAACGAAGCCGGGCAGGCCGAACTCGCCGCTCTGGCCGAACGCGCCTCGGGATGCGTCGACTGCGGGCTGGCCGCGACGCGCACCACGGTCGTGTTCGGCGACGGGTCGCTGGAAGCGGACATCATGTTCGTCGGGGAGGCGCCGGGGAAGCACGAGGACGAGCAAGGTCTTCCCTTTGTCGGCGCCGCCGGCAAGCTGCTGGACACGCTGCTCGGCGAGATCGGGCTGCGGCGCGAGGACGTGTACATCGCCAACGTGCTCAAGTGCCGCCCACCGAACAACCGGGATCCCCAGCAGGAGGAGATCGACGCCTGCAAGGGCTACCTGCGGTCCCAGATCGCGCTCATCGACCCCGCGGTGGTGGTGACGCTGGGCAACTTCGCCACCAAGCTGCTGCTCAAGCGCGAGGTCGGCATCACCCGACTGCGCGGCCAGGTCTACCCATGGTGGAACCGGCAGCTGGTACCCACCTTCCATCCGGCCGCCGCCCTGCGCGGCGG
>DATKBG010000164.1:0-6073 GCA_035514255.1 Acidimicrobiia bacterium | reverse complement strand
GCAGCTCACAGCTCACAGCTCACAGCCAGACAGGTACTTGGTACTTGGTATTTGGTACTTGGACTCAGAGCTCACAGCCAACAGCTCACAGCCAGAACGTCTGGCTGTTGGCTGTGAGCTGTTAGCTGTCGGCCCCTTTGGCTTGCTCCCAGCGCTCATCCATCTCCTCAAGGGTGAGCTTGGCGATATCACCTTCCGCTTCCATGGCTCGGAAGCGGCGCTCGAAACGGGACACCGTGCGGCGTAGGGCCTGTTCGGGGTCGATGCCGAGGTGGCGCGCCACGTTGACCATGGAGAACAGCAGGTCCCCGAACTCGTCGGATCGACTGGACTCCCCGGCCCCGGCGAGTTCGGCCACCTCCTCGGCCACCTTGTCGAGCGGTCCGTCCACGGACGGCCAGTCGAAACCGACCGAGGCGGCACGGGCCTGAGTCTCGAACGCCCTGGCCAGCGCCGGGAGGCCGATCGGGATGCCGTCGAGGCGCGATTGGCGGCCCTTTTCGTCCTGCTTGATCTCCTCCCAGTTCGCCATGACCTGTTCGGGGGTGCTGGCGGCCACCGTGCCGAACACGTGTGGGTGCCGGGCGACGAGCTTGCGTCTGATCCCCTCGGCGACCTCCTCGATACCGAACATGCCAGCCTCGGAGGCGAGCGTGGCGTGCAGGACCACCTGGATGAGCAGATCTCCGAGCTCTTCTTCGAGCTCGACGTACCCGGCGACATCAGGCTCGCCGAGGGGAGCCTCCGACGGCAGGCGCTCGATCGACTCGAGTACCTCGTGCGCCTCCTCGAGGAGGTGCTTGGCGAGCGAGTGGTGGGTCTGCTCACGATCCCAGGGGCAGTCCTGTCGTAGGCGGGCGCTGGTCTGGACCAATCCCGGCCATCCCGGTGCAGGAACGTCGACGAACAGGCTGACCCGCAGCCCGGCATGACTCGCACGGAGCTCGCCGAGCGGAAGACGCAGCAGCCCCGGCCTTTCCCCACCAGCGTCGGTCACCAGGGTCACTTCCGCGTCGGCATCCAACACGGTGAGCAGTCCGTCACGCACCGCGTCGATGGCCGTCGCCGAGTCCAGCTGGCCGATGAGCGTGGGAAGCCCCAGGAGGAGCGGATAGGGCAGATCGTGAGCGTCGAGCACTGCAAGGCCCCGCTCGAGCGGATCGACCCCCACCGCCCCCAGGGCGGCCTCGATGAACGATGGTGCGCCGACCAACGCGACCGGCACCCCGGCCTGGCGTAGCAACCCGACGACACGCTCACCCACGATCGGAGACCCCGGAACGGCGTAGACGACCGGTCCGGACGCCGCCAGGTCGACCAGGCGAGTCACGATCGAGGCGTACACGTCATCGAACGTGTCGGCCGACTCGTAGAGGTCGTCGCAGGTGACCACCTGGCGCTTCGCCGCCAGTTCTCGCGCTGCGGGGTGTTCGAGCGTGCGCACCACCACCGTCGCCCCCGGGTCGAGGAGGATGTCCGTAGCCCTCGGTGAGACCCAATCCAGGCCAGCCGGACCGAGTCCGACCGCCTGAATGCCGGTCATTCGCCGTCGGGGGCCTGAATGCCCGTAGGGGTCCAGGTCCCGTACTGCGGTTCGACGTGGACCTCAGCGGCTCGCAGGGTGTCGTTCACCCAGTTGTTCCACGCAAAGCCGGCGTCGACACCGGACAGATACGCCAGCGGATCGGACTCGACCAGGGCGCGATCGATCACCTCCCGGTCGGACACGATGAGGATGTGGAATCCGAACTGTGTCGGCACCGGGCCGGTCGGCACCCCGATGTCAGCCTGCACCGAGGCGTAGGCGAAGTCGGTCACATACTCACTGGCGAGTCTGCAACCCAGATCACCGCGCTCCGAGGTGTCGAGCGACACGTCGGCGGCCACCTCACCGATGTCCTCACCGTCTTCGAGCCGCACGAGGACGCCCAATGCCTCGTCTTCGGTGGCGACCAGCACGTGCTGGACGCATACGGTGGTCACCCCGATGCCATCGCGGTACAGCGTGTCGAGGAACTCCGCCGAGCGCAGCACTTGGGCCGACACCAGTGCCCGGATCACGGCGAGTTCGGCGTTGAAGCGCACCATGCCTATACCGGCGTTGGCCACGCCAAGAGCCTCGGCGGGAGTCAGCCCGCGTGCCGTCAGGTCGGCCTGCATCTCCTCAAAGGTGCGGTCGACCTCGGCCGGGTCCACCTCGAGGCCGAAGTCAGCCTTCATGCCGTCACGCAACACCTCGAGCGCGGTCAGTCGGAACAGGGCGGAACGGAGGTCTTCGCCGATTGGCATCGACCGCGCCTCGAACAGCTCGGCGACATCGCCTTCGCTGACGGTCGCCTGTTCAGTGACGGTGGCGTCGCCGACACGCGCCATCACCGCTCCACTACCACCGCAGGCGGCGGTGACCAGGCAGGCGAGAGCCAGGGGGACGATCTTGCGCAAAGGGGTCACTTCCCGTCGGGGGGCCACATTGTACGGAAGAACTCGGTCAACTCGGCGACCGAAGTGCGCGCCTTGGGGAGGAACAGGGAGCCGTCGCGCACCAACGCCCCCGGCCGCAGCCGCTCGAGCCGGACCTCCTCGGACGCCTTCAGGGCCACCGGGGTGAGGCGCACATCACGGCGGCTGGCGACGACCTCGGTGATCCCCACCCGCAGAGCTTCCGCACGAAGACGGGCGACCTCCACCAGGGCATCGGCTCGTCGCGGCAGCGGGCCGTACCGGTCCTCCCACTCGGCGACAACATCGTCGACGTCCCCGTGGGTGGTGGCAGCCGCCAGCCGGCGATATGCCTCGAGACGGCTCTCCTGATCGGGCACGTAGTCGTCGGGCAGGTGAGCCTCCACCGGCATCTCGATCCGCACTCCCGGGGGCTTCCGCTCTGAGGTCTCGCCGGTGGTGAGCTGTTCGACGGCATCGGCGACCAGTTCCACGTAGAGGTCGAGTCCGACGGCGCTGATGTGCCCCGACTGCATGTTGCCCAGCACGCTGCCGGCTCCCCTGATCTCGAGGTCGCGCATGGCCAGCTGGAATCCAGAACCGAGGTCGGCAAACTCACCGATCGCCTCCAGGCGGCGGTGCGCCTCCTCGGTGAGGTGATCCGATTCGGCATGGAACAGGTAGGCGTAGGCGCGCTGCGATGATCGCCCCACCCGCCCGCGCAATTGGTACAGCTGGGCGAGGCCGAGCACGTCGGCGCGCTCGACGATGAGCGTGTTGACCTGGGGCAGGTCGAGACCGGACTCGATGATCGTGGTGGCGACGAGGACGTCGTACTCGCGGTTCCAGAAGTCGAGCATCACCTGCTCGAGCCGACCCTCGCTCATCTGACCATGGGCCACGGCGAGCCGGGCATCGGGCACCAGTGATCTGAGACGCGCCACCGCCGAGTCGATCGATGCCACCCGGTTGTGCACGTAGAAGACCTGACCATCGCGCAGCATCTCCCGGCGAATCGCCGCCGCCGCAGCCCGCTCGTCGTACGGTCCCACGAAGGTCAGGATCGGGTGACGATCCTCGGGCGGCGTAGAGATACGGCTCACGCTCCGGATACCGGTCAGAGCCATCTCCAGCGTCCTCGGGATCGGCGTCGCGGTGAGGGTCAGGACATCCACCGACGATCGCAGACTGCGGATCCGATCCTTGGCGGCGACGCCAAACCGCTGCTCCTCGTCGACGACGAGCAAGCCCAGGTCTCGGAAAGAGATGTCCTCCGACAGGAGGCGATGGGTCCCCACGACAACATCGACAGTGCCGTCAGCGAGTCCGGCGACTACGGACCGCTGCTGTGCTCCCGTCAGGAACCGGCTCAGCACCTCGACGCGGATCGGATAGGGAGCGAACCGCTCGCCGATCGTCTGGAAGTGCTGCTGGGCGAGCAGCGTCGTCGGCACCAGCATGGCCGCCTGCTTGCCCGCCTGCACCGCCTTGAACATCGCCCGCACCGCCACCTCGGTCTTCCCGAAGCCGACATCCCCGAACACCAGACGATCCATCGGGCTGTCGCTCTCCATGTCCGCCTTGACCTCACCGATCGCCAGTAGCTGATCGCGGGTCTCCTCGAACGGAAAGGCATCCTCCAGCTCTCGCTGCCACGGGGTGTCGGGCCCGAAGGCGTGGCCGCGCGCCAGTGCCCGAGTCCGGTGCAGCGTCACGACCTCCTCGGCGACGGCGGCGACCTCGGCCCGAACCCGGCTCCGGGTGCGTTCCCAGTCCGCACCGCCCATCCGGCTGAGCCTGGGCGTCTCACCACCGGTGTAGCGGGTAATTGCACCGAGCTGATCCGTCGGCACGTAGAGCCGGTCGTCACCGGCGTAGGCGACCAGGAGGTAGTCACGCTCCACGTCGCCCAGCCTCTGAGTCACCAGTCCCTCGAAGCGACCGATGCCGTGCTGCCGGTGGACCACGTAGTCCCCGGCTCGCAGGTCGTCGTATCCCTCCGCCGGCTGGGCGCGGGCACGCCCGGGACGACGATGGGCACGCCGCCGACCGGCAATCTCCTGCTCGCCGAGCACCGCGGCACCGAGGTCAGGCAGCACGAATCCACGGTGGATACCAGCCCCAATAACCAGGGACTCCCCGGCGAACCCGTCTGCTCGAGCCAGTCCGAGGCCCGCCTCGCCCAGGATCCGGGCGACGCGATCGGCGGCGGCCTCCCCATCCATCGCGATCACCACCTTCGTCCCATCGGCGATGAGCCGCCCGAGGGCACCGGCCACCGACTCGGCATCGCCGGGAACCGCATCCAGTCCACGGACCCGCAGAGTCAGGTCCTCGGGCCGTGCGGGAGCAGACGGCGCCTCGACGATCCCCTCTCCCAACCCGGGTAGGTCGAGGAAAAGCGGTGGATGCTCCGCGGCGGCCACCGGATCGATCCCCCAGGTGGTGGCGAGAGCGGCGGCGAGCTCGGACTCCTCGGTTGCCAGCGCAGCTGCTCGTTCCCGGCAGGACACGGGGTCGAAGAGGACGATGTCGCCCCTCCCGGAGAGCTCGTCGACCACCGATCGTGGCGGGGCCAGCCATGGGAGCCACGACTCCATTCCGGGGAAGGTGGCCCCGGCCGCCAGTCGCTCCCACGACGACGACGCCCACGGTGCCGTGGTGAGGAGCGAACGCGCGGTGGCGGTGATCGTCTCGTCGGGCCGGAGCTCGCGCACCGGGTAGACGAGAGCCCGCTCGATGCGACCCTCCGACCGCTGACTGGCGATCGACATCTCGGTGATCTCGCTGACCGTGTCACCCCAGACATCGATGCGGACCGCGCTCCGTGCCTGGCCCGCATACACGTCGACGATCCCTCCCCGCACCGAGAACTGTCCCCGGCCCTCGACCCGGTGGGTTCGCTCGTATCCCAGTTCGGCCAAGTGGTCGACGAGCCGGTCGAAGTCGATGCGCTCCCCTTCGGCCACCGCCAGTGGCTCGACCGGCGTCGGAGCAACCCGCTGAATGGCAGCCCGCACCGACGCCACCACCACCGTCCCACCTCCGGCGGTGCGCAGTGCATGACGCGCCTCGGCGCGTGCCGCCATCGTGCCGAGGTTGGGCGAGATGTGCTCGAACGGCAGGGTCTCCCATGCCGGCAGCAGAGCCGTCGACTCCGTGAACAGCCCCAGGTCGTCCGTCAACTCCTCGGCATCGACCTCACCCGGGACGATCGCCAGCAGTGGACCCCGGGCTTCCCGGGCGAGGCCGGCGAGGAAGTAGGCACGCACCGGGGGAGGCACGGCGATCCGATCGACGCCGCCCATCGGATGTGCGCGCCAGAGGTCGACGAGCGCGGCGAGCGGGGCGGGCATGGGAATGGAGGGTAAACGGGTGCCAGTGGCCAGTGGCCAGTGGCCAGCTAGCGGCTATCGGCTACCGGCTACCAGCTACCAGCAAGCAGGTGGCGGGCGACGGGCCACGGGCGACGGGCGTACCATGCCCAGCCCGGCCCGGAGGACCACCCTGTCGATTCCAGACCGGATCGCCTACTTCCGCATGGCGCTGGTGCCGGTGATCCTCACGCTGATCCTGCTCTCAGAGCACATCGACAACTCGCTCGGAATCGCGGCAGCACTGATGGGACTCGCCA
>DATKBG010000163.1:0-5645 GCA_035514255.1 Acidimicrobiia bacterium | reverse complement strand
CCAACCTCGGGCCCAAGGACGGTGTCCGGTTGATGGCGCGCTTGGTGGACGACAGGGGCCAGTACCGAATCCACACGGCCGATGCCGCCTTTGGAGACGGCCACTGGCGGACGGCGCTCCTCGACCTGTCCGGTGCTGCAGCCCTCAACGGTCCTTTCGAAGACGCAGGGTCGCTGGTCCTCCAGTCGGTGTGGGTGGAACGTGATTCCGTGACCGGGGCGTCGCTGACGGCCGGAGAACTCCTGCTCGACCGGTGGGAGGTCGTGTCACCGGCAGGAGTCGACTCGTTGGAGGCTGCCCTCGCCGACCAGTTCGGTGCGCAGGAGGGTCTCCAGGTGAGCCGGGTACCCGGGACCACCGCCTCGAGCACGTTCTACGCCGATGTGCCCGAAGGGGTGGAGGTCCCGGCAAGCATCGTCACCGACTCGCCGCTCGCCCGTGATCACGAGGTCACGATGTGGACCTTCCCATCCCGCAACCGGGGTGAGCCTGTCCCCAACCTCAGGGCCTCGCCGGAGCCAATTCGGGTCGTGCTCGACCGGTCGGCGGCCAATGCCGCCGGTCTGGTGATCGGCGATGAGACTGTGTTCGGCTTCGCCGGTGTCCAGGCGCCGGGCACACTCGTCGGCTACATCGACGTCGTGCCCACCACGGGCGATCCCCGCTATCTCGGGGCAATGATCGTACGCATGGACGCGTACCGGTTCTGGGCGAACCCCAATCCCAGCTGGTCGCTTGCGGGAACCGTCTCGCGCACCGAGACGCCCAACGAACTATGGGTGCGCACCGATGATGTGGACGGAACCGTCAGGGCCCTTCTCGCCGGATACGGTGAGGAGCCGCCCGCGGTGTTCACCGCCACGGGCGAGGCCGCCGCATTCTCCAGCCGACCCATCCAGGTGGGGTTGGTCGCGATCCTGTTCATCGGGACCGGCGCTGGTGTGGTGCTCGCCCTCGCCGGGGTGACCGGCTACGTGCTGGTGGCGGTGCGGCGCCGCTATCGCGAGATGGGTGTCCTGCGGGCGCTCGGCTTCCGTCGGCGCGGAGTCGCCGGGACCTTCGCCCTGGAGCAGATGGTGGTCCTCGGTGTCGGTGCGGTGATCGGTGTCGGCGCTGGCATCGGCCTGATGCGTCTGATGATCCCCTTCCTCCAGTTGGGGGAGGGGGCCCGCGCGATCCTTCCGGCTGCCACCATGGAGGTGGCGATGGGACGCCTCGGGATCTATCTGGCGATCGTCGCCGGGCTCTTGGTTATCTCGGTCCTGGCGAGCACCCGGAGCGTGTCCGCTAGGCGTCTCAGCGAGGTGCTTCGGGAGGTGGAGCGATGAGTGATATCGCCGTTCGCTGCGAGAACGTGATCAAGATCCACAAGCAGGGCCTCCTCGAAGTGGTTGCCCTCCAGGGGGTCGACTTCGAGGTGCGCAGCGGCGAGTTCGTCGCCATCGTCGGTCGGTCCGGTTCCGGCAAGTCGAGCTTGCTTCAGATCATCGGCGGCATGGAGCAGCCGTCGGCTGGGAAGGTCACCGTCGCCGACACTGACCTCACGTCGCCGTTCGGGATCGACATGCAGGCGCACTTCCGGCGCAACGTGGGGTTCCTGTGGCAGGACTACACCCGCAACCTGGTGCCTTACCTCAAGTCGCTGCACAACGTGGAACTCCCGATGGTGCTCGCCGGTGTCGGCAGGGCAAAGCGGCGTAAGCGGGCGAAGGCCCTGCTCGAGGTCACCGACCTGCTGGATCGATCATTCGCCAAGGTCGGCGTGCTCTCCGGTGGTGAGCAGCAGCGGCTTGCCCTCTGCGTGGCGCTCTCCCTCGGCCCCCGGCTGCTGCTCGCCGACGAGCCCACCGGGGAGCTCGACACGGAGCGGTCCCTGCAGGTGTACGAGTTGCTGCGCAGGCTGTGCACGGAAGGTGGCCTCACCGTCATCGCCGTCACCCACGACGTGGTCCTTGCCAGCCGTGCCGATCGGGTGGTGCACATTCAGGACGGACACATCCGCACCGAGCGAGCCGTGCGATCGAGCCAGACCGTCGACATCGGGTTCGACGGGCAGGTGACCCTGCCCTCCGGCATGGTTGCCGAGGCGGCGTTGGGCAACCGGGCCACCGCTCAGGTGGTCGACGAGGGGATCCTGCTCAACCGGGCGGTGAACCCGTGATCGAGCTACGCGGGATCAACAAGCGCTACGGGCGCGATGCCATCGGCGCCAAGGATGTGTCATTGACAGTCGAAGCCGGGCAGTTCGTCGCCCTGTTCGGACCGTCCGGGTCGGGCAAGACATCCATCCTGCACATCATGGGCCTCCTCCAGGAGCCCGACAGCGGCGAAGTGTGGATCGACGGCCGGCGGGTCGACCAGCTCTCGGAGCGGCAGGCAGCCGAGGTCCGGAGCCGGCAGTTGGGCTTCGTGTTTCAGTCGTTCGGGTTGTTGCCGCTGCTGTCGGCGCACGAGAACGTGGAGGTGGCCCTACGCCTGCTCGGGATGGGCGGCGAGGCTGCCCGCAAGCAGGTGCGCGATGCCATGGAGGCGGTTGCCATCGCCCACCGCGCCGAACACCGACCCGGCGAGATGTCGGGAGGCGAGCAGCAGCGGGTCGCGTTGGCGAGGGCACTGGTGCACAACCCCAAGGCGATCCTCGCTGACGAGCCGACCGGTGAACTCGACACGTCGACCGCCGCCTATGTGCTCGACATGCTCCGCAAGGTTGCTCGCGGTGGCGCCGCAGTGGTGATCGCCACCCACGACCCGATCTCCCTCGACTTCGTCGACATTGCCTACTTCGTCCGCGACGGCAACCTCCACCTTCCCGGCCGCGAAGAACTCCAGTTGTGGGTGGACGAGGGGAAGGGCGGTCTGGCTCAGCACTAAGAGCCAGGGCGTATTTGGTATTTGGTACTTGGTAGGCGGATTTGCGGCTACTCGTCGAGGGCAAGGGTTGCAATCAGACGCCGGAGCATTCGACGGACCGTTTGAACCGCCCCATCGACCGGTCTGACATCGGCTTCGCTGGCATACCCGAGACGGTGCACCAGGTGCAACTGGGTCGCCAGTTCAGCGCTGGAGCCAGCAGCGATGCGAAGGAAGCGACGGAACTCCGGATTCGACCCCTTAGATGCCCCTTCAGAGATGTTTGAGGCGATTGACACCGCGGCGCGTCGCATCTGACGGGTGAGCTCGAATCGCTCCGAATCCGGAAGTAGCTCCGTCAAGCGATAGACGCTGACTGTCAGGTCGCATGCTTCGGACCAGACCCGAAGCTTGGTGTGATCGTGCACCCCCCCAAGGTGGGATCTGACGGAATACATGTCAACCCCCCGACCCGCCGGGACGAGTACCAAATACCAAATACCAAATACTCCGCGCCAACTCACCGCCGAATTGGCTACGAGCTATTCAGCCTCGAAGAACGGGTCTTCGTGCACCCGACTCGGAGTGGGTCCCCGCTGTCCTTGGTACTTCGAGCCCGCTTCGCCTGAGCCGTAGGGGTTCTCGGCCGGGGTGGTGAGCTCGTAGAAGGACAGTTGACCAATGCGCATGCCCGGGTAGATGGCGATGGGCAGGTTGGCGACGTTCGAAAGCTCGAGGGTGAGGTGACCCTCGAAGCCGGGATCGACGAAGCCGGCGGTCGAGTGGATGAGCAGGCCAAGGCGGCCCAGCGAGGACTTGCCTTCCAGCCGTGCGACCAGGTCGTCCGACAGCCTCACCACTTCTAGTGTCGAACCGAGGACGAACTCACCGGGGTGCAGCACGAACGGGGCATCGACAGCCGTGGAGATTTCCTTGGTCAGATCCTCCTGGGATTGCTTGGGGTCGATCAGGGCGTAGCGATGGTTCTCGAAGACCCGGAAGTACCGATCGACGCGAACATCGACGCTCGACGGCTGCACCATCGCCGGGTCGAACGGGTCGATTTCGATGCGACCGAGCTCGATGGCGGCCCGGATGGAGATGTCGGAGAGGATCACGCCGCGATGGTACGCGGGTCGGCGATGGCTCGCGATGGAAGTCCGCCGGTACAAGTACCAGGTACCAGGGCTGACCGACCTCTGGCTGTCAGCTGTCAGCTGTGAGCTGTGAGCTTCTTCTTGAGCGGGTGAGGGGAATCGAACCCCCGCTCCGAGCTTGGGAAGCTCGTGTTCTGCCATTGAACTACACCCGCGGTGCCCGCAATCGTACCCGCCGCCGGGCCTGTTCGACCGGGCTCCCCTCAGCGCAGGAGGCTGGCGGCGGCCCAGGCGGCGATCACGGCTCCTACCGCGAGCAGGAACCACGCTCGTCCCCGACGGAGGTCGCCGTCTGCTCCTTTGGGCCGCACTCCTCGCTTCGCCATAACCAGGGCGTAGGCATTCCCGAGGAGCAGTGCCGCCCCGACGGCGAGGATCATCTGAGCAACCAGCGAATCGAGATCAAAGATGTCCATCAGGTTCCAGCCTCCAGCCACCAGGCCCTGAGAGGATAAGGCGCGATGGGTAGGGACCCGGCCGATCTCGCTCGTCTCTGGCTGTGAGCTGTGAGCTGTGGGCTGTGAGCTGCGTCGAACGACACCCGTCATCCCTCTCCGATAGCCTTTACCTCAATGGTCACCGCCTCAGCACCGGCTTCCGCCGCCAATCTGGGTCCGGGTTTCGACGTGCTCGCCATCGCCCTCGACCTGCGTTGCGAGGTCGAGGTGATCGCTGCCGACGCTTGGACGGTGACCAGCGACGGCCGGCACGTCGACGACGAGACCGCCTCGTTCGTACGCTCCGTGGCCGGGGATGCCCCCAAGGACATCTACATCCGTTCGGCCATCCCCTCGGCGCGGGGGCTGGGGTCCAGTGCGGCGGTGCGGGTCGCCACTGTCGCCGCGACCGCGGTGTTGGAGCATGGGGATTTCGACCACGACGCCGTCCTCGAGATCGTCGCCGCCGCCGAGGGTCACCCCGATAACGCTGCGGCCGCGGTCCACGGAGGGCTGACTTTCGTCGACGCCACCGGAGGGGTCCACCGCCTGGGCGTTCATCCGGGGATCGAGGTGGTGGTGGCCGTACCCGCCATGGAGTTGGAGACGAGTCGCGCCAGGGCCGTGCTGCCCGACATGGTGTCTCGCCATGTGGCGGTTCGCACTGCCGCCAGGGTCGCCGCGCTCGTGGAGGGTTTGCGCACTGGCGATCCCACCGTGCTGGTAGCCGCCGGAGGGGACGAACTCCACGAGCATCCCAGGGCTAGCCTCGTCCCCATGGCCTTCGACCTGATGACCGCAGCACGATCCGCCGGGGCGCTTCACGCCTGTTGGTCTGGCGCGGGACCGTCGGTACTCGCCTTCGTCACCGACAGCACCGGCGAAGCCGTACGAGACGCCTTCGAGGAGGTACTCGCCGGTGCTGGCGAGGTCCTCGAGCCCGAGATCGATCGGTCCGGCGTACTGGTGGAGTCGTGAGAGAGTCCCGCCTGGCCAGGGATCCCCGGTTCACCCCGGCGGTGGGGTTGCTGGTGGCGATGCTCGACGAGTGCCGGGGACGGACACGGAGTCACCTCCAGGATCTCGACCCTCCGATGATCGATGCCGAGGTGCCCGGCCATCCAAACACCATCGGCACGATCCTCTATCACATAGCGGCCATCGAGTTGGACTGGCTGTACGCGGAGATCCTGGGCGAGGA
>DATKBG010000162.1:0-7933 GCA_035514255.1 Acidimicrobiia bacterium | reverse complement strand
ACGACCTCGTCGCCGTCCTGCCGGACGGGGTGACCAGCGTGGTCCAGGATCCTCCGGGGGGCACCGGCCACGCCGCCGAGGTGGCGCTCTCGGCACTGGAGGGAGCATCCGACGACACCGTGTTGGTGGTGCCCGGCGACTCGCCGCTGTTCACCGCAGCCACCCTCAGGTCCCTGCTCGAGGCGCATGCCGCCGACGGCAGTGCGTGCACCCTGCTCACCGCTCACCTCACGGATCCGAGTGGCTACGGCCGCGTCATTCGGGATGGCGACCGGGTGGCCCGGATCGTCGAGCACGCCGATGCCGATGAGGCGACACTCGCCATCGACGAGGTGGCGGTGTCGACCTACGCCTTTCGACTCGGAGCGCTTACCCGGGTGCTCGGCGACATCGGCGCGGGGAATGACCAGGGCGAGCGGTACCTGACCGATGCCGTAGCCGCCCTGGTATCCGACGGCGTCACCGCGGTGGCCGCTGGCGACGCCGACGAGGTACTGGGTGTGAACACCCATGAACAGCTCGCCGGTGTCGCCGCGATACTCCGGGGGCGGATCAACGGCGCTCTGATGCGCGACGGCGTCGACATGCCGGATCCGAGCCGGGTGTACATCGACGCGACGGTGTCGGTCGGCCCGGGTACCACCATCTACCCGGGAACCCACATCGAGGGGAGATCGAGTGTCGGACGAGGGGTACGCCTCGGTCCTGAGGCGTTCATCTCCGACTCGGAGGTCGCCGACGGGGCACGGATCTGGTACTCGGTGGTCCGCGGAGCCTCGGTGGGCCCCGGGGTGGATGTGGGTCCCTTCGCCAGCCTCCGTCCCGGAACGATCCTGCACCGCGACGCCAAGGCGGGCTCCTTCGTCGAGATCAAAGCATCGACGGTCGGTGAGGGCTCGAAGGTCCCGCACCTCGCCTATGTCGGTGACGCCACCATCGGCGAGCACAGCAACATCGGTGCCGGCACCATCACCTGCAACTACGACGGGTACGACAAACACGAGACCCACATCGGCGACCGGGTGTTCATCGGCTCGGACACGATGCTGGTGGCGCCCGTGTCTATCGGTGACGACGCCGTCACCGGGGCGGGCTCGGTGATCACGCGCGACGTCCCCCCGGGCGCGCTCGCCGTGGAGCGTTCCGCGCAGAAGGAGATCCCCGGGTACGCTGAGCGCCGAGAGCGGTTGCACCAGGAAGAGGACGAGTAGGCATCGATGGAGACACCGAACCGAAAGCGCCTCATGCTCTTCAGCGGGTCGGCCAACGAGCCGCTCGCTCAGGAAGTCGCTGACCTGCTGGGTGTATCACTCGGCGACGTCCACCGATCGCAGTTCGCCAACGGCGAGATCCGGGTCCGATTCAACGAGAGTGTCCGCGGGGCCGACTGCTTCGTGCTCCAGAGCCACAGCCATCCGATCAACCACCACATCATGGAGCAGTTGATCATGATCGACGCTCTGCAGCGGGCGTCGGCGAAGCGCATCACCGCGGTGGTGCCGTGCTACGGGTATGCCCGGCAGGACAAGAAGGGTTTGCCCCGGGAGCCGATCTCTGCACGACTCATGGCCGATCTGTTCCTCGCCGCCGGCGCCGACCGCTTGGTGTCGGTCGATCTCCATTCCCCGCAGATTCAGGGCTTCAGCGAGAAGCCGTTCGATTCGCTCACTGCTTTGCCGATATTCAGCGAGTTCGTGGCCGCCACCGTCCCGCCGCCGCTGACCGTGGTGTCACCGGACAGCGGGCGGGTGAAGCAGGCCTCGAAGTACGCCCGACGGCTCGACGCCGAGGTCGCCTTCGTCAACAAGCGGCGGCGTACCGATGTCGCCAACGACGTGACCGCTCTCCAGATCGTCGGAGAGGTCGCGGCCCGGCATTGCGTCATCATCGACGACATCATCGACACCGCCGGGACGATCACCGCTGCCGCCGATCTCCTCATGGAGCGCGGCGCCCTCTCGGTCAGGGCGCTCGCCACCCACGGCGTGCTCTCGCCGCCGGCGGTCGACCGCATCAAGAACTCGCCGATCGAAGAGGTGGTGGTCACCAACACCGTTCCCGTGCCGCTCGACGCTCAGGAGCTGCCCAATCTGACCATCCTGTCGATCGGACCGCTCCTCGCCGACACCCTCAAGGCAATCTTCGAGGACGAGTCGGTGTCGTCGATCTTCATGGGGGAGAACGTTTAAGCGGCGCCAGCGGCGCCGCGGCTACCAGCTACCGGCTACCAGCCAGACGTTGAGTAGGCGCTAGGCCGTCGCCACCAACTGGACTTCGAACTCGAGCGTCTTACCGGCCAGGGGGTGGTTGGCGTCGATGGTCACGGTCTCGTCGCCGACATCGACGACGGTCGCCGGTCGACCGTCCTGAAGCTGCACTCGGTCGCCGGGCGTCAGGCCATCGGGTGCCTGGGTGGCGGCGATGTCGACCACCAGTTCCGGGTTGTGGGGGCCGTACGCCGCTTCCGGTTCGATGGTGAAGGTGGTCGACTCGCCCACTTCGAGCGGCTTGACGTTCTCCTCGAACCCGGGGATCACCTGGCTGGCGCCGACCTCGAACGAGAGGGGGTCCCTGCCCTGGCTCGAGTCGAATACGCTGCCGTCTTCGAGCTTGCCGGTGTAGTGAACGCTTACGGTTGTTCCGTCGTCGACCATTGGGTTTCCTTCCGTCGCTGGTGACGGGGACAACCGTAGGGGAGGCTGCCGATCCGCCGAAACGCGTCTCCCGCCTCAGCGTGAACCCTGCCCCTGCCCCTGCCTTTCTGCCTTCTGCTGTCGGCCATCTGTCTTGCTCTCTGCCATGGCCCGAGCCGGTAGGCTCGGGCCATGGCACACCCTGATCTCGAACGCATCGTCGAGTCCGCGCGCCACGCTGGCCTGGAGTTCAAGGAGGAGGATGCCGCCGACTGGCTGCGGCGCATCGACCTCGCTGCCCAGGGAGACGAGGTCACACTGGACCACCGAACGGGCGTTTTCGGGCATCGCATGGTCATGCTCGACTTCTCTCCTGACGATATCGCCTTCTTCCGGGCGGTCGGAGCCCTGGTGGAGATCCCGGACGAGGACGATGTCGAGACCGCGCTGGCCCTGAGCGGTTCTGCCGCCCAGTCCAAGATCCAGACCTACCCCGGCGACGCTGATTTCTTCGAGCGCGTCAACATCAAGGCGCCGACCCGCGAAGACGCCTGCCGCCGCATCGGCGAGGTGCTGCGCAAGAAGGCCCTCGACAAAATGGAGGGGGAGACTTACCGGCTGATCGAGGTCAAGTTCGGCGACTATCCCTTCGACGTCACCCGTGGCAACCAAACGATGAAGGCGGGGACGCCCATCGCGTGGGACGCCGATGACGTCGTGGCCGGGCAGTTCACCGGGGTCGATGGATCGGGCGGGGAGGTCACGATCCGCTGGGAGGACGTCGCCGACGAGCCCGGGTGGTGCAAGCTGGACTGGGTAGTCGCCGACCCGGTCCGTCGCCAGGTCGCCAATGCCTCGAACATGCTCGACGTCACCTGGGAGGCGCCCGACGGTTCGATCACGCCGCTCGACGGCTACCTGGACCCCTACTTCCAGGAGGTCTACCTCAACGTCGAGGAGATACCCCTGTTCAACAAGCTGGCGCAGCACGTGTCGGCGGATGCACTCGACGACTACGTGGAGGCGCTCGAGAAGGAAGTACGCAAGTACATCGCCGGCGAGGGACGCAACGTTGGCAAAGCGGCGAAGCGCATGTACAACATCTTCCGATTGGATGGCCGTTACGTCGAGGCCGCCTTCTTGAGGGAGATCTTCGACGAGCCGGCGACCGTGCTGTATCAGGTGTACGCCGTGGTTCGCACCATCGAGGAGGCGATCGAGGGGGAGTCGACGATGGATCGCCAGACCGTCATCGGGCAGGTGGATCGGGCGATCATCGAGGTCATCCGTGCGCTCGAGGGTGTCGAGGAGGAGGAGATCGTCACTGCCCTGTTGAGCCTGCGCGACCGAGTGTCGCGACCCGATGGAATCGACTCGAGCGCGGCGGAGGCCGCCCGGGAACGCCTGCTCAACCTGGTCAACAACTTCTTCTACGAGAAGATGACCGCCCTACCCGAGTTGCGCGACTACATGGAAGGCCTGCAGACCGCCTGACCCCGCACATGACCGACCGGGTCGTGAGACCCGGTCGGTGAGGAGATCGGCGGTTGCCCACCGATCTCGGTAGGTGCTACTTGTCCAGGGCCAGCAGGACGCCAGCGATGATCGCGCCGATGCCCAGAATGTCGCCTCCGCCGTCCATCGTCACCCATCCCATGGAGAACACACCAAAGAGCACCAGCCATATGGCCAGGACGATGGCCCACACGCTCGAGAACCTCACTCCACTCCTCCTGTTGTAGCGGATGCTCCTTAGACTAGTGACGGACTCCCGGAGTTACAGGGAGCCGCATCATCTCGGGCTGAATGCCCCGAAAAGGAGATTTATTACATGTCGTCGTCGATCATGGATCTGGTGATGGGGCAGCTGGGGGGTGGTGGTGTCGGTGCCATCGCCAAGCAACTCGGTGTCGAGTCGAGCGTGGCCAAATCGGGCGTGGAAACTGCCATCGGCGTCCTCACCGGCGTTCTGGCTCACAATGCCTCCAGCCGTGATGGTGCGAGTTCGCTGGATAGCGCTCTGGCAAAGGACCACGACGGAAGCATCCTCGACAACGTCCTGGGATTCCTGGGCGACGCCGCTTCGGGTCCCGGTGCCGGCATCCTCGAGCATATCCTCGGCGGCAGCAAGCCGCATGTGGAGAACGCGATCGCGGAAAAGTCGGGACTTTCGCTCGACAAGGTCGTCATGCTCCTCGTCACGGTCGCCCCGCTCGTCATGGGTGCGATTGGCCGAATGAAGCGGGAAAAGGCACTCGACGCCAATGGTGTCGCCACGACACTGACCACCGAGCAGCAGGAGGTCGCCAAGAACGATGGCGATCTGCTGAGCACGGTCATCGGGATGCTGGACGGGAGCGGGGGGGGGGGGGGGGGTGGCACCTCCACTTCGTCCGGCGGCGGTCTCCTCGAGGCGATCACCGGCATGTTCCGCAAGAAGAGCGGCTGATCAACGCCGCCAGCGGCGGCGGAAAGCGTGATCAGGTCGGGCGGTCGCCCGTCTCCTTGCGGAGTCGCTTGAGTTCTTCGCGGTCGGTGAGGACCCGCCGCTTGCGCCGACGATAGACCAGGCCAGCGACCTCGTCGATGATGACGCCGGCCAGGACCGACCCCAGGATGAGCACGATGATCGGCGTGGCGAACTGCCATACGAGGAATGTGACCTCGATGCTCGCCGTGTTCTGCGCGGCGAAGACGATCACCGCCGCGGTGAACAGAACGCCGAACATCAGGCCCCAGAAGAGCCCGGTGCCGACGAACACCTTGCGCTCGCCTGCATTCTCCCGGCGAGCCCCCTTCGCCTCTTCGCTAGCTGCGTGGTCGGCTGCGGGTGAGTCGTGGTGTGATGTCACTTCATCCTTGTCCATGTGCGGTACCTCCGTCATCGCGGGGATAGTACTCGGCGGCCCTGGCACGGGGTGGAGGCGGTCTCGCCTTGCCGAACGCGTCGTTTGTGGGCGATAATGATCGCCCCCTCCGCCCCTCCGAGGAGATTTCGCGATGGATCAGGTGAAACTGCGCGGCGAGCCGCGTTCCGAGTTCGGCTCGCGCAGCGCGCGCCGCATGCGACGCGAAGGTCGCGTCCCCGCCATGGTGTATGGCCGGGGACTCGACGCCGTGACGATCAGCGTCGATCGCAGGGAGCTCTACGCCGTGTTGCACACGGAGTCCGGAGCCAACGCACTCATCGACCTGTCGGTGGAGGGGCAGAAGAAGCTCCTCACGGTCGCTCGCGAGGTCCAGCGCGATCCCGTCCGGGGAGAGATCGTCCATCTCGACTTCATCAGTATCTCCCTCGACGAGGCCATCGCCGCCGAGGTCCACGTCGAGTACCTGGGCATCCCCAAGGGCACCGAGGAGGGCGGCGTGCTGGAGACGATCCGAACCGTGGTCAATGTGAGTGCCATGCCGATGGACATCCCGTCCAGCATCCCGCTCGATATCTCGGAGATGATCGTCGGCGACACCCTCAAGGTCGCCGACCTTCCGGCGATCGAGGGTGTCGAGTACACCGAGGACCCCGACGCCAGCCTGGTCACCGTCGTCATCCCGCGGCTCTTCGAGGAGCCTGTCGTCGAGGGCGACCTCGAAGAAGGCGAGATCCTCTTGGGTGAGGATGGCGAACCCATCTTGGATGAGGACGGCGAACCCATCGAGGTGAAAGACGATGCCGATGAAGGCGATGCCGGTGACGGCGATGCCGATGACGGCGGAGCCGATGGGGACGAAGACTCCTCCTGACCGCTACCCGTCGGTGACCGGAGGGGAAGGCGATGAGACGCTCCCAAAAAGACGGATCGTCATCCCTGCTGGTTGTCGGCCTCGGTAATCCGGGGAGCGAATACGACGGCACCCGCCACAACATCGGTGCCGAGGCGGTTGCCCTTCTGTCCGGTCCTGATGGGCTGGGCCGTGCGCCGCGTCGGGTCCGGGCGCGGGTCGCCGGTGTCACCATCGGGGGGCGGCAGGCCCTCGTGGCCGTGCCGACCACGTACATGAACCTTTCCGGGGAGGCCGTGGCGTCGCTCCTGGCGTACTACAAGGTTTCCGTCGAGAACCTGGTGGTGGTCCACGACGACATCGACCTCCCCTTCGGTCGCATTCGCTTCCACACGGGTCGTGGATCCGGCGGGAACAACGGGGTCGAGTCGATCATCAGGTCGCTGCGCACGAACGACTTCCGGAGGGTGCGGCTTGGCGTCGGTCGTCCTCCCGGGCGCATGGACCCTGCGGCATTCGTACTCAGACCGTTCAGCAAGATCGAACGCCCCGATGCCGACCTGATGGTGCGCGAGGCGCTCGACGTGGTGCTGGCGTTTGCGACGGGAGGGGACGAGGGGGCCAAGGAGGCGGCGGCGCTCGCCTCCCGTCGGATCGAGGGCGATCCCTAACGGCCGGTTCGACTGGCCCGCAGGACGCGGGCGAACCGGGTGAAGTACTCGTACCCGGAGAGCGCGGTCACCACGACGGCTCCGACCATCACCCATTGGTCGGGTCTCAGGCCCCCGTACACGGTCTCGGTGCGGATCAGCGCCATCATGATCGCCAGGTACTGAGCACTCGCTTTGATCTTTCCCCAGATGGACGCATGAACCACCTCACCGTCCATCGCCGCCAAGCCGCGTAGACCGGATACGAGAATCTCGCGGGCGACGATTACGAACGCCGCCCATGCCCAGACTCGCCCGATGGCGACCAGCCCGAAAAGCGCACCGGCCACGAGCACCTTGTCGGTGATCTGGTCGAGGAAGGCGCCGAAAACGGTGGTGATCTTCCATCGGCGCGCCAGGTATCCGTCCAGAAAGTCGCTGAAGATGGCGAGTCCCATCAGTGCTGCCGCGATTCCGAGCGAGTTGTCGATGTGCTCTGAGAGCAGGATCAGCGTGAGGATCACCGGCACCAGCGCCATGCGGAAGTAGGCGATCCGGTCTGGAATCGACAGCGTGGTCCTCCGGGCCGGGCTCGGCATGGTACGCCCGTCGCCCGTCGCCCGCGACCTGCTTGCTGGTGACTGGTAGCTGGTGACTGGTAGCTGGTGACTGGTAGCTGGTAGCTGGTAGCTGGGAGCTGGTAGCCGGTAGCCGGTAGCCGGCTGGGCCACTGGCCACTGGCACCCGTTTACCCTCCATTCCCATGCCCGCCCCGCTCGCCGCGCTCGTCGATCTCTGGCGCGCACATCCGATGGGCGGCGTCGATCGGATCGCCGTGCCTCCCCCGGTGCGTGCCTACTTCCTCGCCGGCCGCGCCCGGGAAGCCCGGGGTCCACTGCTGGCGATCGTCCCGGGTGAGGTCGATGCCGA
>DATKBG010000161.1:0-3545 GCA_035514255.1 Acidimicrobiia bacterium | reverse complement strand
ACGGAATGGCACGCGCTGCGCTGCCATACCGATGTCGATCTTCCCCGCGGAGGCGAGTTGGCGAGGAGAGAGCGGGCCGAAGTCTACGGCCGCCGCATACACGACGATCCCGAGACCGACAGCGACGACGACCCACTGGAGGAAGGACCGGCGGGAATCCGACTCTGTCGATGTCATGCGAATCTTCCCTGCTCAGTGACGGGACAGCCGCTCGGGAGCCAGTGTGAAGTGATGCGCTCCGAAGATGATGGCGGCCCCGATGACCAGCGCGGTGCCGACCATCCCGGCGGCACCCGATACGAGGGCGAGACCGTGGCGGGTGGCCTGGACCGCACTATCGGCATCATCGGCCCAAAAGAGCCCCACCCACGCCACGGAGGCGGTCACATACGCCGCGATCGCCAGGGCGGTCACCATCCACAGAGAACTCTCCGCTGAACCTCTGCCAGGCGCCGAGAGCCCATGCGACGGGACCCTGACCGCGACGAGAGCAGCCACCAGGGCCGTCCAGAAGCCGACGACCAGCCACGACCCGATGACATCGCCGGGCCGGTGCCACCCGGCGGTAATAGTGGCGAGTCCGACCGCGATCCCCGTCGCGGCCGCGATCACGGCCAGAGCGGGGCGAACCCGCCGGGGTGCCACCAGCATGAGGGCGATTCCCAGCGAAGCGACCGCGGTGGCGTGTCCACTGGGGAAGGAGTTCGGGAGCCGATACGCATCGGGGATCAGGTGGGGACGGTCGAGGACGACCAGCTTGAGGAGTTGCGTGGTCAGATTCGACCCGACGACGAGCCCCACCACGGCGACGGCGAGCGTGGTCCGCCCTCTCCAGAATGCGCCCGCGGCGACGACCACCAGCGCGATCGCCAACATCGTCACCTCTATCCCGCCGAGCAGCGACTCGGCATCGGTGACCAGATCGGGGCGAACACCGTCTCGGCCCCGAAACCCGGCATCGTCGAGCCGTTGACCGACCCCGGTCCGCACGTAGAACAGGTAGGCGGCGATGACCGCCACGCCGGATGCGAAGGCCAGCCACCAGAGGGCGCCGGGCTGCGGCGATCGCGGGAACTCGGGTGGCGGCGCTGTCACGACACCGGACGCTACCAACTCCGCCGCAAACGGCGACCCCGGTTCACGAGAGCCTCTCGACGAAGGAGAGCACCCGCCTCCAAGCGTCCTCCGACTCAGAAGCGAAGGCCTCCTGCTTCCGATCGAAGAAGGAGTGCGGGGCACCGTCGTACACCACTACCTCGTGATCGACGCCGGCACCGGTGAGCGCGACCCGGAAGCGCTCGACCTCGTCGAGGGGAATCCCGGGGTCGTCACCTGCCATGAGGGCAAGCACCGGGCACGCCATCTCGGCCACGCGATCCACCGGCGCCGCCGCTCCGGATGGGCGAATGCGGCCCGGATGACCGTAGAAGCCGATCGCTCCGGCGAGATCGTGCCCGTTCGCCGCCTGCTGCCACGCGTTGCTCCCGCCGAGACAGAAGCCGACCACGAAGACCGGCCGCTCCGGGCTCCGCTCCCGCAGACGGGCGATGGCGGCCGCCGAGTCCAGCCGAACCCCGTCGGCGGTCATCTGCTCGACGTGGGGCATGTACTCGAACCCGTCGTCGCGGGGCCCGGCGCCGGCGGTCCGGGCGAAGTAGTCGACGGCGACAGCGTCCATACCGAGCTCGGCGAATCGATCGGCGAGCTCGCGATAGAAGGTGTGCAGCCCGCGCACATCCGGCAACACGAGCATGGCGGGACCGTCGGGCACCGAGCCGAGGGACTCGTGAGCGGTCACCTCGATGCCGTCGTCGGCCACCAGCGTGACCAAGCGAGACTCGATCGATGCCCCGCGAATCCGCTCTATTGGCGGCCTGGAGTCGTGTTCAAAGCACATGGGGGCACCCTACCGGCGCGCGACCCCCACAAGCGCCAAACCCTGCACTATCCTTTTCGGCGGCTGGGTTAGGTGATGTCGATGCTCTCGAATCTCGGGAACCCAACCGACAGATGCCCGTCCAAATGGAGGCGGGCCGGGTGCTCGAGAAAGGAACCCGATGAACATCTACGTAGGGAATCTGCCGTACACGACCACGTCTGACGAACTGCGCGAGCTCTTCTCGCAGTACGGGCAGGTCGACTCGGCGGCAGTCATCATCGATCGCGACACCGGTCGCTCCAGGGGCTTTGGCTTCGTCGAGATGCCTGATGCCGATGGCCAGAAGGCGATCGACGCGTTGAACCAGCCGGGCGCTGAGTTCGGTGGACGCAGCCTCAACGTCAACGAGGCTCGTCCCCGCCAGTAGTCCGGAATCGACCGAACGCGAGGGAGCGGCCTCAGCTGTCTCCGCGCGGTTCCTCCCCCCGAAGGGGGGAGTACCGCCGTGAGCGAAGCGAACGGCGGGGAGGGGGGAGCCCAAACACTACGTGACGCCTCGCGACGCGTTAGCCCTCCCCCTCCGTCATCGGCCTCCGGCCGATGCCACCTCCCCCTACAGGGGAGGGGACCGAGGAGAGGGGCTTCGGCCGTCTCCGCGCGGTTCGGAGGGACCGCTAGAAGGGCGGCTGACTCAGTTGCCCTCTCAGCCGAGCTTCGTTTGGATCGACTCCACGATCCTGATCTCCTTGGGGACCTCGGCAGAATGGAGGCGAGCAGCGGCCCAGGAGCGCAGCTCGGCTCCCGCGATCCCCTCGGCCACAACTTCGGCGACCACCCTGCTTCCCCACTCGTCGTCGGGCTCGCCGAACACCCGGGCGGCGGCGACCGCGGCATGCCCTTCCAGAACCGCCTGCACGCGCTCGGGGTGCACGTTCTCGCCGCCAGTGACGATCACGGCGTCGGCCCTGCCAAGCACGACGAGCCGGCCGCCAACATCGATCTCTCCCAGGTCGTTGGTGACGAACCAACCACTTGCATCGCCGAGACCGGTGGCAACCATCTCACCGCGGACTGCGATACGGCCGTCGGACTCGATGCGGATCTCAGCACCGCGGATCGGGGTACCGGCGGTGCCGAGTTCGTCCTCGAGTCGATCCGGGTGGACGGTGCACACCTGCGAGGCGGTCTCGGTCATCCCGTAGGTCTGGAGGGGGACGATCTCCGAACCGATCGCCTCCCGGAGCAACCCGGTCGACACCGGACCACCGCCCACGAGCGCTCTCACCCCCCGCAGGGTCCCGGCGCTCGCGGCCCGCCGGAGCATCGTCGGCACGACTGAGGCGAATGACACCGACGACGCCTCGGTGACGCTGGCCGCGAGCACCACTGGCGCACCCCGCTCGGCCTGGCGCCACAGGACCGACAGACCGCCGACATGGGTGAACGGGAGCACGCCGAGCCATCGGTCGTCGGCTTCGTTGCCGAGGCGATCCCGCGACCCGGCCACGGACGCAGCGACATTGGTGCCGGTCAGCGTCACTGGAGTCGGTGTGCCCTCTGTGCCGGATGTGAAGACGACGACCGTCGCCTCGCTCTCCGGGAAGGCGTCGCGCCCCTCCCGGGGCGGGAGTCGCGACGCCAGCCGCTCGATCCCTCCATCCGGCGG
>DATKBG010000160.1:0-7582 GCA_035514255.1 Acidimicrobiia bacterium | reverse complement strand
ACCCGGTTGAGAAAGACGATGTCGGCTGGCTCTCCAGCGTGGGTCACGAAATCGGCGATATGCCACTCCACACGGTCTGCCATCCGGTGCTCCTCGAGCAGTTCGGCGGCAACCGACTCGTATCCAGGGGACAGCTCGTAGGCGATGCCCCTTTCGGCGCCGGAGCCGAGCAGAGCCACCTGGGCTGAACCGATGCCGGCGCCCGCCTCGATCACCGTCGACCCTTCCAGGCCGCGACGGGCGAGGGCACCGATCATTGGTCCGGCAGTCGAGTCGAGGCCCCGCTTGCGGAACACCCGCAGCGAGCGACGCGCCTCCCGCTCGTTGAACACGCCGCCGTAGTCCTTCGGGTCACAGCACACGGGCATGCGGCAACGGTATACCTCCCGGGTCGGCCGGTGCCGGGGGACTCGGGTCCGGACGATGCAACGCTGGAGCGGTCCGCGGTGTTATCAGGCACGATGGTGGTGATGACCGACCTCGACGACCTGGCCCTGCGGCTGTCAACGGACCTCGACGCCGTGTTCCCCGAGGTAGTGCACGCGTTGAGCCCCGGTCTCTACTCCGGTGCGCTTCGCATGCTGGGGCACCGCCAAGATGCCGAGGACATCACCCAGGACGCGCTGACCAGGGCCTACCGGGCACTCGGGGAGTACCCGGCTGAGCGGATCGCCGCCCTCCGGCTGCCCGGATGGCTGTGGACGATCGCGGCCAACCTGTGCCGCAACCGTCTGCGCCAACGATCCCGCAAAGCGACGCTGCCACTCGACGGGCCGGACCCGACCGACACCGAGGCCGGGCCGGACGAGAAGGCAGAGCAAGCCGATCTGGGCGACCGACTCACCGGCCACCTGCTCACGCTGTCGTGGCCGATGCGAAGCGCCGTCGTCTTGCGTCACGTCGTCGGCCTCACCACCGACGAGATCTCGACCGCCTTGGACCGCCCACCGGCGACCGTCAGATCCGATATCCACCGGGGCCTGGAACGGCTCCGCCACCTGCTCGACGAGGAGACGCCATGACTATCGAAAACCACCTGCAGCAGCTCACCGCCACCCCTCCCGATGATGTCGGCGACCGGGTCCTCGTCGCTGTCGGGCTCGCCGACGAGTTCGTCGAGTGGCCCAGCATCGTCGGGCGGCTGTTCATCGCCTTCAACGGTCTCGGCGTGTCCACCGTGTCGGCCGACGCCGACGCCGATCGATTCGAGGCGTACTTCCAGCGGCGCCACCGCCGCCCGCTGCGGCCGGCCACGGCCGTGCCCGAGACCATCGAGCGCCACCTTGCCGAAGCCCTCGATCGCGGTCGGCCGGGGAGGCTGCCCCTGGACCTTCGCGGGGTCACGCCCTTCCAGAGCGACGTCCTGTTGAAGGCGGCAACGATCCCCCGCGGTGAGGTCCGTCCGTATGGCTGGATCGCCAGGGAGCTCGGCAACCCCGGGGCGGTGCGGGCGGTGGGATCGGCTCTGGCCACCAACCCGATCCCCCTGATCCTCCCCTGTCACCGGGTGGTCCGATCCGACGGGTCATTTGGCCGCTACTCACTCGGCTCGGACGACAACAAGCCGCGGCTGCTCGCCGCCGAGGGCCTCGACGTGGCCGAATACCAGCGGATGGCTCGCACCGGCACACGGTTCGTCGGAAGCGAGACGACCCGGATCTACTGCCATCCGACCTGTCGAGCAGCGCGCACGATCGCCGGCTCCCACCGCGTCGAGCTCCGCAGCACGAGCGAGGCTGAGGACCGTGGGTTTCGGGCCTGCAAACTGTGCCGGCCCGCGGCCTGACCGGTCTTGTTGTCGGCGGCGACGATCCTCGTCTATCGGCGACGGGGGGAGGGTCTTCTAGGTTCGACTGCCCGCAGTGAACCGGGCGACAGCCCTGGTCTGAGGGGGTGCGCGAATAGGTCGCTGGCCTCATCAGGTTTCGGCTTGCCACAAGCCGAAACCTGATCCCGGGGCGAGCCTATTCGCGCACCCCCTGAATCACTCCTCGGGGGTGTCGTCCGAGTCGTATGGAGCATCTGAGGTCAGGTTGTCGTAGACCACCTCGTGGCGCTCCATGAAGGTCCCCACGAACGCCTGCACCGTCGCCGCAAACGGCAACGCCATCAGGGCACCGGGGACACCCATGAGAGTGCCGCCGGCGATGGCGGCGCCGAAAGCCACCGCAGGGTGGAGCGCCATGGTGCGGGCGGTGATTCGTGGCGCCAGTAGATAGTTCTCGAACTGTTGATACACCACGACGAATACCACCACGACGATCGCCTTCGTCGGGCTCTCGAGGAGCGCTATGACCAGCGGCAACGCGCCCCCCAGGTAGGTCCCGACCACCGGAACGAACTGCGAAAGCACCCCCATCCAGAGGGCGAGGGCGATCGCATAGGGGATGCCGGTGATGGCGAACACAGCCCACGCCACCAGTGCCGCGATACCGGCGAGGAGTGCCCGCGAGTAGAAGTAGCCGCCCGTCTTGTCGATGGCGATCTCCCATGCTCGGAGCACCTTCACCTGGCGCTCCGGCCGCATGATCGAACACACTGCCCGCCGCATCTTCGGACCCTCGGCCGCCATGTAGAAGGTGAACAACCCGATGGTGAGCAACTTGAGAAGCGTGTCGAGCAGTCGCTGTCCGACGCCGAAGACGCTCCCGGCGAAGTCGTTGGCCGCGCCGCCGAGGTTCGAGTCGAGCCCCGCCACCGCATCGCTGAGCCGCTGCCCGGACACGTCCACCCCGAGTCGATCCAGGAAACCGTAGAACTGGTCCACATACCCGGGAAGCCGATCGACGAGGCGGGAAACCTGATCGATGACCAGCGGCACCATCATCCCGATGAACAGGCCCAGCGACAGGATCACCGACAGGAACATCGCCCAGGTGGCCACACCACGCCGCCAGCCCCGGCGGGCCAGGAAGTTGACTCCGGGCTCGATGGCGATCGACAGGAACAGGCTGATCACCAGGATGACGATCAGCCCGCGCAGCCTGCCGAGGATGTGGTAGGCGGCGAAAACCCCGACAAAGGTGGCGACGATCATGCCGAGCAGTCGGGGCACCCAACGCGGCATCCCGTATCGATACTTGACGGGGGCATCGTCCTTGGTGATCACGCGGCGCAGGCTACCAATCCGACGGCGGTTCACCCGGGGTGGAGGGCCAGGTCGTCCACGATGGTCACACCGTTCATTCGTCGGAACACCTCCGGGTCGAGGTGGATCTTGATCGACCGACTTCCACCCCCCACGATGCACCGGCCGGTGCCCATCACCCCGGCATCGACCATCACCGGCACCCCATCGGGAAGCCCAAACGGAGTCACGCCACCGATCTCCATGTTGGTGAGATGGCGCGTCGTCTCCGCATCGGCGAAGGACAGCTTCTGGACCCCCAGGAGCGTGCGCACCCGGCGATTGACGTCCAGGCGCATGCTGGCGAGCACCACGCACACCGCGTGATGGCCTTCGGGTCGCCGAGAGGCGACCAGGATCGCATTGGCCGACTCGGCGAGCGTGTACCCGTAGGTGGCGCAGAAGGCGGCCGTGTCGGCAAGGTCGGGATCGATGTCGATGACCTCGTAGTCGGCACCGAGGGCATCGAGGTGGGCGAGCACACGCGCCGAGGCGGACATGCGGCGAGGCTAACCGGCAGGTTGCCCGTCATCCGTCATCCATCATCCGTCGCCCGTTTCGTGCGCGGCGGTGCTTCTGGCCAACAGCCAATAGCTAATAGCCAATAGCCACTGCCTCGCCCCTGAAGCACCAATCGAGGCTCACTACCCTCCACACACGATGACCGACTACCGACCGCCTGTGACCGACATCCGATGGGTACTGGAGAACGTCGCCGGTCTCGGCGAGATCTCGAAACTCGAACCCTTCGCCCACGCCGACGCCGATGCGACCGCTGGCATCCTGGACGAGGCCGGCCGCTTCATGGCCGAGGTGATCGCCCCGCTGACCCGGGTCGGCGACCGTGTGGGCAGTCGCCGCAACGACGATGGGAGCGTCACCACTCCCCCCGGATACCGCGAGGCCTATCAGCGCTTCATCGACGCCGGCTGGCCGGCCGCGACGTTCCCCGAGGAGTGGGGTGGAGGCGGCCTTCCCACCGTGGTCGGGATCGCCCTCCAGGAGATGCTCACCACCGCCGACGTGGCGTTCTCCCTCTGCCCGATGCTGACCTGCTCGGCCAACGAGTTGCTGCTCGCCCATGGCACCGACGAGCAGCGGGGCCTCTACCTGGAGAAGCTGATCAGTGGCGAGTGGACCGGCACCATGGTCCTCACCGAGTCCCACGCCGGATCTGACGTGGGGGCCCTCTCCACCCGCGCCGTCCCTGCCGACGACGGGTCCTGGCGCATCACCGGGACAAAGATCTTCATCACCTGGGGCGAGCACGACGTGGCCGACAACATCATTCACATGGTTCTGGCCCGAGCGCCAGATGCCCCACCCGGGACCGCGGGCGTGTCGTGCTTCATCGTCCCCAAGGTGCTCGTGGAGTCCGACGGCACGCTCGGGGAGCGCAACGACGTCACCTGCGTCTCGATCGAGCACAAGCTCGGGATCCACGCCAGCCCCACCTGTGTCCTCTCGTTCGGGGACCGAGGGGACGGTGCCGTCGGCTATCTCGTCGGCGAGACGAACTCGGGCATGCAATACATGTTCACCATGATGAACCTGGCCCGTCTCTTGGTCGGTGTCGAGGGTCTCGCCATCGCCGAACGGTCGTATCAGCAGGCGGCGGCCTACGCCCTGGAGCGTCGACAGGGCCGAGCGGTAGGCGACGAGACCGGACCGTCGCCCATAGCCCGGCATCCCGACGTGCGCCGCATGCTGATGCTCATGCGCTCCGGTACCGAGGCGATGCGATGCCTCATGTACCGCAATGCGGCGGCCATCGACCTCGGCGATCACCACCCGGATCCAGATGTCCGTGAACGCGAGACCGCCCTCGCCGGCCTGTTGACCCCCCTGTCCAAGGCGTGGGGGACCGACCTGGGCACCGAACTCGCCTCACTGGGCATCCAGATCCACGGCGGCTCCGGGTTTGTCGAGGAGACCGGCGCCGCCCAGTGGTGGCGGGACTCACGCATCGCATCGATCTACGAGGGCACCAATGGGATCCAGGCAATCGACCTGGTGAGCCGCAAGGTGGCCGGAGACGGCGGGACCGCGGTTCGATGGCTCCTCGACCACCTCGAAGAGGGCACGAAAGACTCGGAAGAGCCCATTCGCACGCATCTGTCCGAGGCCATCGGGGCCTGTCGACGCGCCACCGACTGGCTGCTCGGCGCCGATCGCCCCGACGCGCTGGCAGCCGCCACCGCGTATTGCCGGATGCTGGCGACCACCGTCGCCGGCGGTCTGCTGGCCTCGGCGACCAGAGGAACCGGCGTTTCCGACGAATTCCTGTCAGACAAGGCAGCCACGACCGCCTTCTTCGCCGAACAGGTGGTGAGCGGCGTCCCGGGGATGCTCCCGAGCGTTCTCGCCGGGGCCACATCGCTCTTCGGAGTCCCCGAAGAACGCCTCATCTGACAGGGATCCAGGAGTTCTTACGCGCGCCAGCGCGCGTAAGACGGTTTTGTCATTCGCGGCCGCGTCGAACGCGGCGCGATTCGCAAGGCGCGATTCGCAACTCGCAAGAGGTCCAGTCGCCCGGCCTGCAGGTACTTGGTACTTGGTACTTGGTACTGACCACTGGCCACTGGCCACTGGCCCTAACCTTGCCCTTCCCCGACCATGGAGTCCTCTCTTATGGCCCGCTACTCATCACCGCCGGATCTCGAGATCGAGCTCGACGGCACCTACACCGCCACCCTGCACACCTCGTTGGGGGATATCACGATCGAGTTCCTCGCCGACGAGGCGCCCCTGACGGTGAACAACTTCCTCTTTCTCGCCCGCGACGGGTTCTATGACGGGGTGATCTTCCATCGCATCGTCCCCGGCTTCGTGATCCAGGGCGGCGACCCGACCGGCACGGGCAGCGGTGGCCCGGGCTACCAGTTCCGCGACGAGCTCGACGGCTCGGGGAAGTACTCGCGCGGCGCCGTCGCCATGGCCAACGCCGGCCCGAGCACCAACGGATCACAGTTCTTTGTGTGTCTCAGCGACCTTGGGCTGCCCCACCAGTACTCGATCTTCGGGCGGGTCACTGACGGCATGGATGTCGTCGATGCCATCGCCGCTCTCCCCACCGGCGCCCAGGACCGGCCGGACAATCCCCCGACCATCGACTCGGTCACCGTCACCGGCTTCTGAGCGCAGCCTCGTAGGTCCTCACCCCTCGAGCCACCGGTCGATCTCCTCCCAGCGGTCGTAGAGCCAGGCGAGCCGTGCCCGCCTGTCGACCGGCACGGTTGCGGCGTCATGCCTCCATGCCCGCACCCGGAGCTTCGATCCGATGATCCGGCCCGACCACGCTTCGGGGATGGATGCCAGCCGCTCGAGGCCGGTGTGGGCAACGATCACGATGTCGTGACCCGACCGCATCAGAGTGAGCGCCCCGCCGGGCCGCGGCGGAAGCACCCGTTTGAGTCCGATCATGCGGGCGAGGAGCGGATCGGCGTCTTCGGTGGCGCGCGCCAGGATCCGACGCCGCTTCGCCTCCGAGAATCGCGTCCCCTCCGGGTAGATCAGTACGCCCTCCGAGGCCGTGAGTCCATCGGCCAACCTGGCTACTGCGGTCACCTCGGCCCGCGAGTCCCCGCTGCGATCGACGAAGTGATTGATCAGCCTGTGGCCGCCGATGTCGAGAGCGGGGTCGGCGAGCAGCTCGCGCTTGAGGACGTACCGGAGTCGGAGACCGGCTCCGGTGGTGATGAGAACGTTGGGGAGCAGGGTGTCGATGATGCTGGCGTGCCGCATCATCACGATCACCGGACCTGGCGACACGATGTCGAGCCCCTCTACTTCCATGTCGAGACGGAACAAACGACGCACGGCGCCGAACAGCCAGAGCGCCCACCACTCCTGCACCCAAGCCGCTCCCTCCAGCAGCCGCCGCCGACGGGACCGCCCGAACCCCGCCCCGAGCCACTGGCCGAAGAACACGACGAGCGCCAGCGTGCCGGTGGCCACGTACACCCAGCCGAAGAGCACGATGCGGATCGCCACGAAGGGCCTACCCCGGGTGATCCGCCTGATCACATCGGCCATCAGGGCCAAGATCACGAGGAGCGGCAGGAGCGCCGTCGCCACCAGGAACAGGACGAGGTAGCTGGGGACCGTGCGAAGCCGGCGGAGCGTGCGACGGCGCCTCGTCTCCACCCTAGAGGTACTGCCCCGGGGCCTCGCCAGCGCGGCTACCCGCTTCGATCGCCCTCATCCGCACCTGTTGCAGCTGATCGGCCGCAGCGGCATGCTGGCTCCACACCGACGCCTGAATCCCGGCGAAGAGGCCCTCGAGCCATCCGACCAACTGGGCCTGGGCAACCCGCAACTCCGGCTCGGTCACCGCGCCCTCCTGGAGGGGGAGGAAGAGCTCGTTGAACTCGTCGCGGAGGGTCTCGGGGAGCATCTCATCGAGTTCGGTGAGCGACTGACGGTGGATCTCCACGAGCCGACGGCGACCCCCCT
>DATKBG010000159.1:0-2601 GCA_035514255.1 Acidimicrobiia bacterium | reverse complement strand
GACACGGCGGACAGGTTCGGGCTGGTGTAGGGGACGAACACGTCGGCGGCGAGCGGTCGTGACAGCAGGACGTTGTCGACCCCGAAGAGCACGTCGGCGACCGGGTTGCCAGCGCTGAGCACCGCTTGGTTGACGACGACGCCCGTCGAACCACCGTCGAGCACCTCCACGGTGATCCCCGTTTCGGCCGTGAACGCCTCCAACACATCAGCAGAGACCGCGAAATCCCCGTGAGTGACCAGCCGCACCGTCTGCGGGTCGTCGTCGCCGCAGGCCGTCATCGTCAGCAGGACGGCCAGCGCCAGGGCGGCGGTCGCCCGTCGCCCGTCGCCCTTCACCCGTTGGCGATCCTTCGGCTGGGTTCTCATGCTCAGTCCCTCCTCGTGTGGACGACGAATGCAGTCCCGGACGAGACGGTGATCTCGGCGGGTGCTGTGGTGATCTCGTTGCTGACGCCCCGGGTGGATCCGTGTGCGAGGGTCACTCCGTCGAGCGGCCAGCGGACGCCGGAGACGCTCACGGTGACCGGCATGGACACCGGGATGATGGAGAGCAGGTCTCCGGGCTCGCCGTCGATGGTGCGGACGTCCCTGGTTACGAAGACGGTCACGGCCTCGGACCACCACTCGATGTCGAGGTCGGCGTAGCGGTCCGACCCGAGTAGTTCGGCGGCGGCGAGGAGATGGTCGAACCGGTCGCCTTCCACACCGCCGACGACCAGGACCCTCCCACCGCCTCGCTCTCGTGCCTCGGCGAGCGCCAGATCGAGGTCGGTTGCGTCTTTGTCGGTGTCGTGGCGGATGACCTCTGCCCCTGTGGCGATGGCTCGATCGACCGCGTTGGGGTCGGCTGAGTCCAGGTCTCCGACGACGAGATCGACTGAGAGGCCGAGGGGTTCGGCCAGGTGGAGCCCCGAGTCGGCGGCGATGACGAGCCGCGGCTCGGGGAGTGGTGAGTGGGGGAGGGCGGTGCCTCCTCCGGCCAGGATCACGATCGGTGCGGTCATCTCTCTTCCTCCGCTGGTATTACCCAGGTCAGGTGCTTCGGGTCGGTGGCAAGGTACGGCCACCCTCTCAGCCCGGCTCAACCGAGCTCCCCGGAGGTACCTACCAAGTGTAGGCGGCCCCTGGATTCCCGCCACTCCGGCACTAGCGAGAAAAGAGGGGTTGACAAAGTGACAGCATTATGACATCATCCTGACATCGGTACGACACCGAAGTGACACAGGAGGCGGTAATGTTGTACGCAAGCGATACGATCCTCGCCCTTCACCGGGCGATGCGTGAGGACCGGCTGAACAGCCGGAGGCGGCGGTCCGTGGCCCGGTCCACCCGCGCCACCACCAGGGCTACGGCCACCGTGCCGAGCCCGGTGGCGGTGCACCGATGAGTTTCGGAGGAGGAACACCCATGGATACGGCGAGTCTCGTCACCAAGCTTCAGGGTGCCATCGATCACCAGGTCGTGGTCGCTGGCGGCGATCCCGACGTGGAGGCCGCGGCGAGGGCCCTCATGGCTGCCCTGGAGCCCGTCGTGCGCCAGCTGGCGTTCGATCTCGCCGAGCAGGCGGCTGACGAGGTGTCCGCGCAGCTCCCCGGCCACGATGTCGATGTGGTCCTTGCCGGCGGTGAGCCCGCGCTGCGGGTGCGCGCCGCCGAAGGGGCCGAACCGACTTCGTCCGGTGAGTCGCTGGACGCTCGCATCACCTTCCGGCTCCCCCCGACGCTCAAGGAGCTGATCGAGTACGCCGCCGATGAGCGCGGCGAGTCGGTCAACTCGTGGCTCGTCAAGACCGTGTCGGTGCAGGCCGACGGATCTCGCCGCGGCCGCTCGCGCCGCATGACGGGGAGCATCGAGACATGACCACTCGTGACCATCTCTTCACCGTCGCAGGAACCCCCAGCCTGTCGATACGCATGCCCAGCGGCGAGGTTCGCATCGTCGACGGCGATCCCGGCGAGGTGACGGTCCATCTCGACGGTCGTGACTCGGCTCTGGCCAGGATCATCGTCGAGCAGCGTGGCGAGGAGATCGTCGTCGAACCCGATGGGCCGTCGCGCGGCTGGCGTTCCAGTGTCGACCTGACGGTTCGCGTCGGGGTGCCGCCCCGTCTGTCCGGCCGCCTCGTGGCCTCTGATCTCAGTGTCACGGTGCCGCTGCGCGAACTCACCGTCGACAGCGCCTCCGGTGACATCTCGACGCTCGACGTGGGCGGCGATGTCACCATTCGCACCGCCTCGGGCGATGTGCGGCTCGGTGACATCACCGGTGCCCTGGAGGTGACGACGGCGTCGGGCGATGTTCGCGTCGGCTCGGTCGACGGCACGGTGATCGCTCGCACCGCATCGGGGGACGTCCGGGTGGGCGCCGCCACCGGCGAGGTGACGGGCAAGTCTGCTTCCGGTGATGTGTCGATCGTGCGCTTCACCGGCGACACGCTCGACATCAAGACGCTGTCGGGTGAGGTGACGGTCGGCGTGACCGCCGGGCGGACCTTCGAGATCGACTTCCAGACGCTCTCGGGCGAGGTGCGCACCGACTTCCCGGTGTCCGACTCGACCCCGTCGGGCCCGTCCGCCCGCCTCTCCGCCAAGACCATCTC
>DATKBG010000158.1:0-3350 GCA_035514255.1 Acidimicrobiia bacterium | reverse complement strand
GGAGAGCAGCAACGGGTGGCGATCGCCCGGGCGATGGTCGGCAACCGTCGACTCCTCTTGGCCGACGAGCCTTCGGGGGCACTGGACACCGTGAACGGCGAAACCGTCATCCGGTTGTTGCGGGACGCCTGCAAGAGGGGCATGGCCGTGGTCGTGGTGACACACGACGCCCAGCTGGCGGCGTGGGCCGACCGGGTGGTCTTCCTGAGGGACGGCCGCATGGTCGACCGCACAGGCCCAGCCCCAGGCCCGGAGTCGTTGCTCGCAGGCCCGGAACAGTGACCTCGGTTATCGACGAATCGGCAACCGACCGCCAGGCCGATGGAGGAATCCCAGCTCGCCGGGCCGTGACCCGTTGGGCGTGGCGGCTCTTTCGGCGACAGTGGCGAGGCCAGGCGCTGCTGCTGTCACTGCTCACCCTCGCCGTGGCGGCCGCAGCGGGAGGTGTTTCTGCGGCGTACAACCTCGCTCCCACGGAAGGCAACGCCAGATTCGGTTCCGCAAACCACGTTCTGGAGTTCGAAGACCCCGACCCCGTTGCAGTGGCAGGCGATGTTGCGGCCGCCCGGGAATGGTTCGACACGATCGATGTGATCAGCCGACAGTTCCAACTCCTGCCCGGTCTGTTCGAACCGGTTGAGTTCCGCGTCCAGGACCCCGACGGACCGCTGAGCTCCCCCATGTTGGCCTTGGTCGCCGGCCGCTACCCCTCGACGGCGGGGGAAGCAGCCGTGACCGACGGAGCGGCGGAGACCTACGACGTCAAAGTCGGCGACAGTGTCGAGTTCGGGGACCAGGAACTGACTGTGGTGGGCCTCGTCGAGAACCCCAGCGACCTCTACGACGAGTTCGCGCTGCTGGCACCGTCGCACCCTGGATCCCCCGAGGCGATCACCATCCTCACCGAGGGAAGTGAAGGTCAACTCGAGTCGTTCCGGCCACCCAGCGGGGCTTCAGCGGTGGCCGTCAGTCGGCCAGGAAACGAGAGTGTCGTCGCCGCGCTGGGCGTACTCACGGTGGGCACGTTGGTGCTGGTGCTCGTCGCCCTGGTCGCAGCGGCCGGATTCGTCGTCATCGCGCAGCGTCGCCTGCGCCAACTCGGCATGCTGGCCGCCATCGGGGCTACCACAAGACACCTTCGCCTGGTGATGGTGGCCAACGGTGTTGTCATAGGAGCAATCGCTGCTCTGGTGGGGACGCTTCTAGCGCTTCTGGCCTGGTTCGCCTTGGTGCCTTCGCTCGAAACCACCGTCGCCCACCGCATCGACGCCTTCGACCTTCCCTGGTGGCTGATCGCGACCATCATGCTGCTGTCGGTGGCGACAGCCACCGCGGCGGCCTGGTGGCCGGCGCAGGCAGTGGCGCGAACACCGATCGTGTCAGCCCTCTCGGGTCGGCCCGGCCGCCCCCAGCCGGCGCGCCGATCCGCCACCGTGGCCGGACCATCCTTCATAGCGGGCGTCACCTGCCTGTTCCTGGCCGGCGATCCACTCGACGGGTGGATCAACGTGATCCTCATCCTCGCCGGAACAGCAGCCTTGATTCTCGGACTCCTGACCGTGAGCCCACTCGCCATTCGAACTCTGACCTCGATCGCGGGGCGGTCGTCGGTGGCCGTCCGACTTTCCGCCAGGGATCTGGTCCGCTACCAAGCCCGGTCTTCGACCGCCCTCTCTGCAGTTGGGCTCGCGCTCGGGATCGCGGCGACGATCGTGATTGCCACCAGTACCGCGCTCTACACCTCAGGTGCGGAGGGCAACCTGGCGGCGACACACCTCATGGTGCGGATCGGTGAGATACCCGCCGGCGGGGATGTCGCTCCGATCCCCGCGAGGAGCGGCACCGAGCTCGAGCATCTGGAGACCGCAGTCGACGAGATCGCCGGTGCGCTCGGCGAGGCGATCGTCATTCCCATCGACGTCGCCATCGCCCCTGAATTCGAGGGAGTCGAAGGCCTGCCAGCCGTGGTTCTCACCAAACAGATCGAACCCGGCTTCCACCGGATACTCACCTTTCTCTATGTCGGCTCCCCCGAGCTACTCGACATCTACGACGTCGAGCTCGACGCGATCCCGACTCAGATGGAGGTGTTGACGGTCGAGACGGGCGACGTCTGGTTCGAGCCGATGTCCCCGGAGCTGGTCACCCGCTCCGGTCAACTCACATCCGGCTACACCGCCCTTCCCGACTCCTTCATCACACCCGCAGCCCTGAACCAGCGAGGCTGGGACACCGCCCGGGCCAGCTGGCTGATCGAGACCAACACACCCATAACCGAAGACCAGTTCATGGAGGCCCGTGAGGTGGCGGCGAGCGCCGGCATCACTGTCGAGGCGCGGGATGACCAGGCCGACCTGGCATCCCTCCGCACCGGAGCCACTGCTATGGGAACGCTGGTCGCCCTAGGAATCCTTGCTCTCACCGTCGGACTCATCCGCAGCGAGGCACAAGCCGATCTGCGCACGCTGACCGCCTCGGGAGCAACCAGCCGGATCCGCCGTACCCTGGCCGCCGCCACCGCCGGCGCCCTTGGTCTGCTGGGAGCGATACTTGGCACCGTCGTGGCCTATCTCGGCTTCGCCGCGGCCAACTTCGACAACCTCGCTCGTCTCCTCCCCGTCCCGCTCGTCCACCTCATCGCCATCGTCATCGGTGTACCCGCCATCGCAGCCGCCAGCGGATGGCTCCTCCCAGGCGCAGAACCGACCACATTGGCACGCCGCCAGTTCGACTGAGAGGATCACTCGATCCGCACTCCTGCCCACGAGCGGATGGATTCGCTCAGGGGACGCGATCAGATGTTGGTCGCCGGAGCCATCCTCAAGTTTCTGGATCTCTTGACCGGCCGGCGTCTGGATGCCTGATTCCCCGACTCAAGCCCGCACAGACACGAACCGCCAAAGTGAGAGGGGCGACCTGCTCAGGCAACGGCTCGGGGGAGGCGGAGCGTGAAGATGCTCTTCCCGTTGCGGTGGCGGTACGTCAGGTTCCCTTCCATGAGTTGGGCGAGACCTCGGGCGACGGTCAGCCCGAGACCGGCCGAACCGGGCTGGCTGGGTTCGGCGTGGTAGCGGTAGTACGGGTCGAAGATCCTCTCCCATTCCTCTTCCGGTAGACCAGGACCGTCATCCCGGACTTCCAGGAACACCGCGTCAGTGTCTACCGGCACAACCGCGGACGGTTCGGTCGGGATGATGGCGGCCCCAGTAGGTGACCTCGACGCGGCGCCCATCTCGGATCTGGGCTCTGCCTTCGGACTCAACGGCACTCGACGGCATCAAGCACCACGTCGCCGGTTTCGATCGGGCTGAACGATTACGGAGCGATGGCGAACAGCCGCGCCTAGGGAT
>DATKBG010000157.1:0-4101 GCA_035514255.1 Acidimicrobiia bacterium | reverse complement strand
CGGCGAGCTCGAGCTGATCTCCACCTCAGCCGACGGGACCAAGGGAGACGCCAACACCTTCAGCCCGTCGCTCTCCGCCGACGGAAGCATCGTGGCCTTCCGCTCCCACTCGTCGAACCTCGTGCCCGGCTTCTCCGGCGGATTCGGGCAGATCTTCGTGAAGGACCTCGCCACGGGGGCCATCCGGCCCGCCTCGGTGTCATCCTCGGGCGACCGGGCGGACCGAGGGGCGGCCGATCCCTCGCTCTCCGCCGACGGCTCGAGCGTGGCCTTTACCTCGAGCTCGACCAACCTTCACCCGGCGGACGCGGACGTGATCTCGGACATCTTCGTGAAGGACCTCTCCACCGGAGGGCTGGAGCTGGCCTCGACCTCGTCCTCCGGCATCAAGGGCAACGGCACGAGCTACCAGATCTCGCTCGGGGATGAGGGCACCGCCGTGGCCTTCCGGTCGGACGCGACGAACCTCGATCCCGCCGACGGCGACTCGGATCCCGACGTCTACGTGAAGGAGCTCGGAGGCCCAGAGCCCCCCTCCGACGGGACCGCCGACCTGTCGGTCCGGCAGACCGATTCGCCGGACCCCGTGCCCGCAGGCGAGGAGGTCACCTACGACATCCACGTGGAGAACGCAGGACCCGCCGACGCCACCGGCGTCACGCTGCTCGACGAGCTTCCCGACGGCGTGTCGTTCCGGTCGGCCACGACGAGCCAGGGCGGCGGATGTTCCGAGTCCGGCGGGCTGGTGCGGTGCGATCTGGACACGCTCGCTCCAGGACAGAGCGCCCGTACATCGGTCGTGGCCGCTCCGCAGGATCTCGGCACCCTGACGAACACGGTCACCGTGCAGGCGAACGAGCCGGACCCTGCGACGCAGGACAACCGGTCGTCCATCTCCACGAAGGTCGAACCCGCGGCGGATGTGGCGGTCTCGATGACCGACGCGCCGGATCCGGTGAGGGTGCGGCAGCCCCTCACCTACACCATCTCGATCGAGAACCTCGGCCCCACATGGGCGTCGCTCGAGCTGGTCGACACGCTGCCCTCGGGTGTCAAGGTCGAAGCGGTCGACGCGGGAGGCTCGAGCTGCGAGGTCTCGCGCGACGAGGTCGTCTGCCGCATCTTCGGGATCCCCGACGGCGGATCGGAGACCGTCCGGATCACGGTGTCGGCGCGGAAGCCCGCAACGCTGACCAACCGCGTGACAGCCAGCCCGCTGGACTTCGACCCCGACCTCTCCAACAACAGCGACGTGGAGACGACCGTGGTCGTGCGCTGAGGCTACCCGAGCAGAACGAGGAGGCGGTCGCGGACGGCCCGAGGCGGTGCACCCTGGGCGCGTATCAGGCGGGCACCCCCTCGAGCCTCGGCGCGTCCCTGGGCGGCGGCGGGGCCGGCGCCCGCTCGAAGCGGCGAACCTCAGCTACTCGACGCTGAACTCCGCGAACATCCCCTCGGTGAAATGGGGCGGCCCGTCCGCTCCCTGTTCGGGATCGGTGGTGCCCATGGGGACGAAGCAGGCCATGCCGTACCGGCCGGGCTCGAGCTCCATGACCTCGGCGTCGGTCTCTCCCGGCGGGCCGAACCCGGCACCGACGAAAGCGATCTGGTCCTCGGCCTGTTGCTGGGGCTGTTGGAGGATCTCCTCGAACGATCGGTCTACGTCCTCGTTGATCCGGAACACCACCATCTCGTGCAGCTCGTGCCCGTCGTTGGTGAAGCGGAAGCCGACGCGTCCCGCCGGAATGGTCGCCGGCACGCCCTCGAACGCGAAGTCCACCGCTCTGACCTCGACCGTCTCGTACCCGCAGTTCTCCAACACGTAATGATCGATGGCCTCCTCGGCCTGGCCGAACTCCGGCCGCTGGAACTCGGAAGGGTCCTCGGCGCCCGCCCTGACGGTGGCGACGACCGTGGCCGCCTCCTCCTGGATCTCCTCGGGAGCCGTCTCCTCGATCTCGGTGAGGAGCGACTCCACGTCGGCCTGGGGCCCCTCCCGGACGATCGTCCCTTCGGCGTCGACCATGGCCGTGCAGAACCGCTCGAGCTCGGCCGGGGGCCCCGCCTGGTCGTCTCCCCGGCCCTCCTGCCGTCGTCCTCCCTCCTCGCAAGCGGCAGCGGCCAGGGCGAGCGCCGCGGCGGCGGCGATCAGGATGTGGATGCGGCGACGTGGCGCGTTCTCCATGCGGGTTCCCGAACCATCATAGGGGTGCCGCTCGACTCGACCTTGACCCGTCTCGATGGATGATGCTAGAAGTCACGGCTGCTACGCCAAGTCATCGATCTGCCCGAGAGGAGGAACACATGACGAGCAACCGTCCCGCGCGCGCCCTGCTGGGAGCGGCGATCGCGCTGCTGCTCACCGCCACCGCCGCATCGGCACAGACTGTGGACGATGCAGTGGCCACGTTCGACTACACCAAGAACATGCACCCGCAGGGGTTCTCCGAGCGAGCGAACCCGCCCGGAGGTCCCAACCCCAACTCGGATCTGGCGTTCTGGGGGAAGTACGCCTTCCAGGGCCACTACCAGGGCTTTCGGATCATCGACATCTCCGACCCGGAGAACCCGACCGAGGTCGTCAACTACCAGGACTGCCTGGGAGACCAGGGTGACCTCGTCGTCTACGGCGACATCCTGGTGCGCAGCTGGAACTCGCCCGCCACGGCCACCTCCACGTGCGGTGGGGGGCTGGTGGGGCAGGACTTCGAGGGCCTCCACATCTTCGACATCAGCAACCTCGCGTCGCCCCAGCTGGTGGGCTCGGTGCCGATGATGGGCCCGATCCACCTCCTCACCGTCGACCCGCCCTCCGCGGCGGCGGGCACCTACTCGATGACCAGCGCCAACTTCGGGCCGCTGGCGCCCGAGTCCGGCATCGCCGGTACGATCGCCCTGGTCAACGACGGGAGCGCCAACCCAACCCACGGGTGCCAGCCTCTGATCGGGTTCCCGGCCGGCGCCATCGCCCTGGCCGACCGAGGCACCTGCACGTTCGTCCAGAAGGCGCTCATGGCGCAAGCGGCCGGAGCGGTGGCCCTGGTCGTGGGCAACAATGCGCCGGGCGCGCCCATCACCCTCGGGGGCGCCTCCGACGACGTCACGATCCCGTCGGGGATGATCTCGCTGGCCGACACCAACACCATCAAGGCGGGGCTGCCGGCCACCGGCAGCGTGGCGCGCAACGCCGAGTTCGGGTGCGGGTCGCACACGGCCAGCGGCGTCCCCGATCTCGCCAACGACCGGCTGCTCATCTACAACAGCTCATCGACCGCGGCGTGCGACTTCTTCGAGATCGTGGAGGTCCCGCTCGACGACCCGGGAAGCGCCGAGGTCATCAGCAAGGTCGACTCGATGCACACGTGCCACGACATCGGGATCGTCCTCGGTGACGCCATGCGGCTGGCCTGCGCCGGGGGCGGCGGGGCGCGCATCTTCAGCCTCCACGAGGACGACGGAGGCTCGCTCGACGACCCCGTGCTCATGCACCACTTCGACATCCCGGGCGTCACCATCGGCCACTCGGCCGCGTGGACCTGGGACGGCGAGGTCCTGATCTTCGGCCACGAGCCGGGAGGCGGGAGCGCCGCGGAGTGCCAGGCCACGAGCCCCCTGGTCAACCGGACGCTGTTCTTCTACGACCACATGGGCAACCAGATCGGCACGTTCGTCCACCCACGGCCGCAGAGCGCGGTGGAGAACTGCACGTGGCACAACTACAACGTGGTGCCGACCAACAAGGCCTACGTGCTGGTGGCGGGCAACTACCAGTCCGGGATCAGCGTGGTCGACTTCAGCGACCCGGCGAACGCGCGCGAGATCGCGTACGCCGACCCCGCTCCGCTCGGCACCGCTCTCGGACAGAGCGGCGGCGACTGGTCCTCGTACTGGTACAACGGCCGCATCTACGAATCCGACATGCGGCGCGGGCTCATCGTCTGGAAACTCAGCGACCGCGCCGTCGCCGGGGCCAAGAAGTTGCCGTACCTCAACCCCCAGACGCAGGAGACGACCTTCGCCAAGGGTCCGGCCTTCGGCAAGAGGTAGCCTGTACGTTGCAGAGGCCGCCGTGTGGACGTGGCAGCAGCCACATCCACACGG
>DATKBG010000156.1:0-4397 GCA_035514255.1 Acidimicrobiia bacterium | reverse complement strand
TCGCACCTCGCCCCTAACCTCCCCCTATGTCCATCTTCACCCGGATCGCTGCCGGGGAGATCCCCGGTCACATCGTCTACGAGGACGATGGGGTGTTCGCCATCCTCGACATCAACCCCCGCGCCGAGGGGCACACGCTGGTCATCCCTCGCCTCGAAGTGGATCAGCTGTTCGACCTGCCGGAGGACGAGTACGCCCATCTGTGGTCGGTGGCCCGCACTATCGGCACGGCGCTGCGCGACGCCATGGGATGCGAGCGGATCTACACCTTCGTCGTCGGCGACGAAGTGCCCCACGCCCACATCCACCTGATTCCGTCGAACCTGAAAGGTCCCATCCCCTTCCCTGCTTTGGATGAGGCGGCAGCCGATAGGCTTGGCGAGACCGCCCAGTTGATTCGGGAGGCACTGACATGAACTACGACCGACGCACCGCGCTCATTGTCGTCGACGTCCAGAACGACTTTGCCCACCCGGACGGGAGCCTCTTCGTGGAGGAGGGCGACCAGGTGATCGGCACTATCAACGAGCACATAACCGCAGCCACCGAGGCCGGGGCCCTGGTCGTGTACTCACAGGACTGGCACCCTGAGACCACCCCGCACTTCGCCAAGGATGGCGGAACCTGGCCAGTTCACGGGGTTCAGGACACCTGGGGCGCTGAGTTGCACGCCGATCTGCTGGTCCTCGACGACGCCGCCCGCATCCGCAAGGGATCCAACGGCGAGGACGGCTACTCGGCCTTCTCCATGCGGGACCCGCTCGACCCCGAGGCGGTGACATCGACCGGACTCGACGAGATCCTCACCGAAGCCGACATCCAGCGGGTGACCGTCGTCGGCCTGGCCACCGACTACTGCGTCAAGGAGACCGCCCTCGACAGCGCTCGGCTCGGCTACGAGACCACCGTGTTGGATGACGCAGTGCGCCCCGTGGAGCTGGAACCGGGCGACGGCGAAAACGCAAAGGCCGTGATGGTCGCCTCCGGAGTTCGGATCGCCTGACCGTGGCCTGGGTCGACGACGACAACGCGTCACTGCTCACCGACCTCTACGAGCTGACCATGGCCGCCGCCTACCTGCAGGACGGCATGGACCACGAGGTGACCTTCGAGCTGTGGGTCCGGGGGCTGCCGCCCCAACGCCGATTCATGGTCGTGGCGGGCCTCGACACCGCGCTCACCTACCTGGAGCGGCTGCGCTTTACCCCCGAGGCGCTGAAGTACCTGGACTCGGAGCGCACCTTCAGCACCGACTTCCTCGACTACCTGGCGGACTTCCATTTCGCCGGAACCATCCACGCCATGCCAGAGGGGACCATCGCCTACCCGTCCGAGCCGCTGATGCGGGTCACCGCTCCGGTCATCCACGCGCAGCTGGTGGAGACGTTCCTGCTCAACGCCGTCGGGTTCCAGACCATGATCGCCTCAAAGGCCGCCCGGATGTACTTGGCGGCGCAGGGGAGACGGTTCGTCGACTTCGGGTCCCGCCGCGCCCACGGCGCCGACGCCGCTCTCAAAGCAGCTCGGGCCTCCTACATCGGCGGTGCGGTCGCCTCGTCGCTGGTGCTTGCCGGGAGCGCCTACGGGATCCCGATCACGGGCACGATGGCTCATTCGTTCGTCCTGGCTCACCCCGATGAAGAATCGGCCTTCCGATCGTTCGCCCGCACCTTCGCCGACGACGACATCGTTTTCCTCATCGACACCTTCGACACCATCGCCGGCGCACGGATCGCCGCCAAGGTGATCACCGACCTGGCCAGCGAGGACATCACGGTGCGCGCCGTCCGGCTCGACTCCGGCGACCTTGGCGACCTGGCCGTCCGGGTTCGGCAAGTCCTCGACGACGCCGGGCACACCGAGGTCGGGATCATCGCCTCCAGTGGCCTCGACGAGCACGAGGTGGCGAGACTCGTCGACGGTGGTGCCCCCATCGACGGGTTCGGGATCGGCACGTCGATGGTCACCAGCGACGACGCCCCCAGCTTCGACATCGTCTACAAGTTGGTCGACGACCGCGGAACCCCCCGCCACAAGACCTCACCCGGCAAGGTGACCCTCCCCGGAATCAAGCAGGTGTTCCGGGGACCCAACGGCGATGTCCTCGCCCTGGCCGACGAGACGTTCGACGGCCACGTGCCGCTCCTGGAGTCGGCCATGGTCGCCGGGGAGCGGGTGGCGGTGGCCCCGCCGCTCGCCGAGATCCGCCAGCGGGCGCTCGACGCCATCGACGCCCTACCGGACGAGGCGGCCAGCCTGGAGCCGCGCACCGTGGACGACTGGCCGGTGACCGTGTCGAGCAGCCTGCAGCGTCTCGCCGACTCGACGCTGCCTCCCGACTAAATGCACTAAATTGCACCGAACACCGAAAGGCCCCGATGACCGCAAAAGAAGAAGCAGCAGACACACAGCCCCGGGCGGCGAACATCGACGCCCTCGCCCGGGCGATCATCACCGCCAATCGCGACGACTTCACCAACGCCGCCCGAAGTCACCGGTTTGCCTTCACCACGATGAAGTGGACCTTCCTCGTCGTGTTCCTCGTGGCCCTCGGGGCGATGATCGCGGCAGTACGGGTGGCGATTGCGGTGCCCGAGACGGGCTTCGAGTGGCCCCGGGCGGGGGTGATAGTGGCACTCGCTGGCGCGTCGATCCTCCTGTTCGCCGTGCTGTTCTACATGCGCCCGCTGGCCGCGCTGGAACGCAATAGCACCATCCAGGCGTTCCAGACCCTCGTCATCAACTCATACTGGACCCGCATGCTCTACCTGGACCGGTCCGAGGTCCCGTCCTTTTACCTGGAGGAGGCCACCGCCCACGCCACCGAACACCTCGGGGCGCTGCTCGACCGTCAACTGCTCGGCGTCACCCGATACATGGATCTGGTCCGCCGGGTTCAGGATCAGGACGGCCTGAAACCCGACAGCTACGGATCGCCGCTCTGAGCCGGCGCCACCGGCCGCTCCTAACCGCCGCCTTCGTCGTCACCGCCTGCGCCGCACCCGCGGCCGACCACAGCACGACGACCGCCACCTCGGCCCCACCGGCTCCCACCACTACCTCCAGCCTGGTCGCCACTACCACGACGACCACGACGCTCCCGGGTCCGACCGGACCGGAGATCGAACGCCTCGCCCGCAGCATCCTGATGACCACGCCGGAGGACCTCGCCCTCGGCTTCCTCGAGCGCCGGCACCTGGAGCGCGGCGGGAGGGCGATGATCCTGTTCAAACCGAACATCGAGGACCCGAACCAACTCCGCGCCCTCACCAACGAGATCGCCTGCGCCGTTGACGGCCCCGCGCTGGTCGCCATCGACCAGGAGTTCTCCCCGACCGTCAGACGCCTCACTGACGACATGATCACCCCACTGCCCCTCCCGGAAGAGGCACTGGAGATGACGCTCGACGAGATCCACGCGGCGGCGGTGACCCTCGGCGCGGAGATGCTCGACTTCGGCATCAACGTGGACCTGGCGCCGGTGATCGACGTGGTCTCCATCGACAACCCGGTACTGCGCACGCGGCATCTGGGCGACGACCCCGACCTCGTCGGCGCCATCGGAGCCGCCTTCGTGACCGGTCTGTTGGAGGCGGGTGTGGTGCCGGTACCCAAGCACTTCCCTGGCCACGGAGGCTCCGAGACCGACCCGCACTACGAAACCTCGGTCATCCTCTCCGAGCGGATCGATCTGGAGAGCATCGACTGGCCGCCGTTCGTCGACGCCTTCGCCGCCGGCGCACCGGCGGTGCTGGTGGGCCATCCGGTGTATCCGGCGCTCGACGCCCTACGGCCGGCGTCGCTGTCGGCGCAGGTGTACCGCATCCTTCGCGACGAGTTCGCCTTCGGCGGTGTTGCCATCACCGACGCCCTGGCCATGAAGGCCCTCGAGGACCTGGGCGACCCGGGAGAGATCGCCCTGATGGCCCTCGAGGCCGGCGCCGACCTGCTGCTCCTCGAGGACCCCGAGGTCGTCGAGGAAGTGGTTGCGGCGATCAGGCGCGCCGTCGTCGCCGGCGACCTGCCGGCCGGTCGGCTAATCGAAGCAAGCGCGCGAGTGGATGAGCTCGCCGCGTGGGCGACACGGTTGGAGTGTTCCGAATAGCTATTGGCTATTAGCTGTTGGCATTTAGCCAGAGCGCACCTGACACATCAGGCGCCTCGGGGGCGGGTTTGGCCAATTGCTAATTGCCAATAGCTAATTGCTCGGGGAGCCAGAATGGCTCCCATGTCCCGCCACAGCATCTCCAGCTCTCGGGTCTTCGTCGAAGGTGGGCTGCGACCGGCGGTGGTGGTGGTCGAGGATGGGGTCATCGTCGAGGTGGCCGAGCGACCGCCACCGGGGCCGGTCGACGACCACGGTGACCTGGTGGTCATGCCTGCCCTCGTCGACACGC
>DATKBG010000155.1:0-4862 GCA_035514255.1 Acidimicrobiia bacterium | reverse complement strand
TGGCGATGCCGACCGACTTGAAGAAGGTGATCTCGTCGGCGGTGGTGCGTCCCTTCTCGCGGCCGTGTATGAGGTCGGCCATGGTGGTCGACGGATCGACGCCCGCCTGGAGGAGGTCGCCGGCTTCGGCGAATGCGGCTTCGATGTCGTCGACCACGACCCGGGCAGTCCGCACGACATCGGGGGGAATCTCGCACATCTCAGGGGTGAAGGCTCCGACGGCGTTGATGTGAGTTCCCTGCCTGACCGCGTCGGTGGCGAACAGGGGCTCTCGGGACGGTGTCGCCGTCGACACCACATCCGCATCCGACACGGCATCGGCGAGATGGTCGACGGCCGTGCCGCCGACGCGCTCGGCTAGCGCTTCGGCATTGGCTTGGTCTCGGCTCCACACGAGGACGTCGAGGATCGGTCGCACCTCCTTGACCGCCATCACCTGGTCGTAGGCCATCGCACCGGCGCCGAGCATCGCCATCGTCCGGGTGTCGGGTCGCGCCAGGTATCGGGTGGCCAGGCCGGCGCCAGCGGCGGTGCGGATGGCGGTGAGCGTTGGGCCGTGGACGAGTCCCCGGCAGGCTCCCTCGCCGTCGAACACGGCGACCACGCCGAACGGCTTTCCGGGCACCGTCGAGACCACTTTGACGCCAGTGGAGGTACCGACGCGTCCCGACATGAATAGCGACACCCCGAGCAGGTTGCGCAGCGGCGTCTCCCGATCATCCGAGAACGCGGGAATCATCGCCTCGATGGCCGCCGACATGGACAGGGCCGCCCGGGTGGCGTCGGCGTCGAGGTAGAGCATGGCGGTGAAGGTAGCGATGTCGAAGTGGCCAGTGGCCAGTGCCTTGCGTCCCTCGTCCCTCGTCCCTCGCCTCGCCCCTAACCTCCCCTTATGGACGTCGACGCGCTGGAGGCCCGGGCTCGCGAGGTGCTGGACCCGATGGCGTACGACTATTACGCCAGCGGCGCCGACGACGAGATCACCGTCCACGACAACCGGGCTGCCTGGCAGCGGGTTCGGCTGCTGCCCCGAGTGCTTCGCGATGTCTCGCAGCTGTCCACCGAGACCACGGTGCTGGGGACCCGGATGGCGGCCCCGATCCTCATCGCCCCTACGGCGGCCCAGCGCCTCGCCCACGCCGATGGCGAAGCCGGGATGGCGCGGGCCGCGGCTGCCACCGACACGGTGATGGTGGTGTCGACGATGGCGACGACGACCGTCGAGGACGTCGCCGCTGCCGCGCCTGATAGCACCCGATGGTTTCAGCTCTACGTGCAACGAGACCGCGACTTCACCGCCGACCTCCTGAAGCGGGTGGTCGCCAGTGGGTATGGGGCAGTGGTGCTCACCGTCGATTTGCCGGTGCTGGGTCGGCGTCGTCGTGACGAGATCAACCAGTTCGAGTTTCCCGAGGGGATCACCATGGCCAACCTGGAGGTCGGCCTGGAGTCGGCCGGCGGATCGGCGCTCGCCGAGCACGCCAACGCCGCGTTCGCCGCCGGTCTGGTCCCTGACGACGTAGGGTGGGTCGCCGAGGTCACCGGCTTGCCCGTCTTGGTGAAAGGGGTGCTGCGCGCTGACGACGCCGAGCGGTGTGTCGACGCCGGTGCCGCCGGTGTCGTGGTCAGCAATCACGGGGGACGTCAGTTGGACGGTGCCATCGCCACCGCCGACGCCCTTCCCGCCATCGTCGATGCCGTCGCCGGGCGGGTGCCGGTCCTCGTCGACGGCGGGATCCGCGGCGGCTACGACGTGCTCAAGGCGATCGGCATGGGCGCCTCAGCCGCGCTGGTGGGTCGGCCATTCCTCTGGGGCCTGGCCACCGGGGGTTCCGACGGTGCCGCCGCCGTGATGACGGAGCTGATCGCCGAGTTCGAACGGGCCATGGCACTGTGCGGATGTCGCAGTGTCGACGAGATCGACGGGTCCTTGATCGCGGCTCGGGGCGACACCTGATCGCAGGTTGCGGTACCTTTGGTACTCGGGAGCCGCGGTGCGGCGCCTTCGCCCCGCGGATGACACACAGCACGGAGGTTCGACCGACATGGAGGACATCGACTTTTCACCGGTCCAGCACAAGACTTGGGCCGAGTTGTACAAGCGGCAAGTGCCGAAGATCCGCGAGCACGCCGCCTCGGAGTACCTGGAGGGCTTCGATCTCCTCCAGCTCCCGGCTGAGAGCATCCCGACGCTCGACTACCTGAACTCGAAGATCCCGCCGGCGACCGGCTGGACGGTGGTGCGCACCGATACCCGCTACACCGACTCGGACGAGTGGTACCAATACTTCGACCGCCACGAGTTCCTGATCACCAACTACATGCGGTCGTGGGAGGAACTCGACTGGACACCGGAGCCCGACATGTTCCACGACATCTTCGGGCATCTGCCGTTCTTCATGCTGCCGCGCTACGCACGGCTCCAAGAGCTGTTCGCCCCCGCCTACCTGGCGGCGAAGACGGACGAGGAGAAGGAGAACATCAAAAGGCTCGCCTGGTACTCCACCGAGTTCGGCATGAAGCGCGAGGACGGCGTGCTCAAGGTGTTCGGCACCGGCCTCATGTCCGGTGGCGACGAGTTCACCAAGGCCGCCACCGGCAAGTTGAAGTACGACGAGTTCACCATCGACAACGTCATCGGCCACGACAAGGTGATGTACGAGCAGCACGAGAACCTGTACGTCATCGACTCGCTCGAACAGTTGGAAGCCGAACTCAAGACCTACTTCGACCCGATCCTGGAGCGAGCGGCGGAGAAGTAGCGAGTAGCGAGTAGCGAGTATGCGCCACAACTCTCTCCCCCCGAAGGGGGGAGTACCGCCGAAGGGGGGAGTACCGCCGAAGGCGGGGAGGGGGGAGGGCGATCGCTACGTGGGCCTCGTGAAGCGCTGCCCCTCTAGCGAATTGCGGATTGCGAATAGCGAATAGCGCCTTATGACCCATACCGTCACCAACCAACCACCGCCGCTCGACACGGGCGACGCCTACCAGGCCAATAGGGCGCTGCGTGATGCGGTCGACCGGTACGGCGCCGCCTGGGCCGACGACGACCTGAGCCGGCTCGGCGTGGTGTCGGCGTCGCAAGAGGCTGCCGAGTGGGGGCGTTTGGCCGAGGCGAATCGGCCGGTGCTTCACAGCCACGACCGGTATGGGCACCGAGTGGATCGGGTGGAGTACCACCCCGCCTACCACGAGCTGATGCGCACTGCCGTCGGCCATGGCTTGCACGCGGCACCGTGGGCGGACGAGCAGCGGGGGTCCCACGTGGCCCGAGCGGCAAAGTTCATCGTGTGGACGCCGGTGGACTACGGCCACTCGTGTCCGATCTCGATGACCCACGCGGTGGTTCCCGCCTTGCGCCACGCCCCCGACCTCGCTGCCGAGTGGGAACCCCGACTGGTGAGCCTCTCCTACGACCGTACCGACGGGCCAGTCGACGCCAAGGCCGGCGTCATCGCCGGAATGGCCATGACCGAGAAGCAGGGTGGCTCTGACGTGCGAACGAACACGACGACGGCGGTCCCCAGCAGCGACGGCTCATATGCGATCACGGGCCACAAGTGGTTCTGCTCGGCACCCATGTCCGACATGTTCCTCACTCTTGCCCAGGCGCCCGAGGGCCTCACCTGCTTCCTGATGCCGCGGTGGCTTCCCGACGGCACCCGCAATCCGATCCGGATCATGCGGCTCAAAGACAAGCTCGGCGATCGCTCGAACGCATCGTCGGAGATCGAGATGGAGGGAGTCGTCGGCTGGCGGGTCGGGGACGAGGGTGCCGGGGTGAAGACGATCATCGAGATGGTCAACCGCACCCGCCTCGACTGTGCTCTCGGTGCAGCCGCCCAGATGCGCCACGGGGTGGTCGAAGCGGTTCACCACTCCCGTCACCGCAGTGCCTTCGGCAAGGACCTGGTCGAGCAGCCACTCATGCGCCGGGTGCTCGGCGACCTGGCCCTCGAGTCGGAGGCGGCGACGGCGGCGGCGATGTGCCTCGCCGATGCCCTTGACCGCGAAGACCACATGCTGTCCAGGATGCTCACGCCGGTGGTCAAGTACTGGTTGGCAAAGCGGACCCCCGGGCACGCCGCCGAGGCTCTCGAGGTGCTCGGCGGTGCCGGCTACGTAGAGGAGTCGGGGGTGCCCCGTCTGTTCCGGCAGTCACCTCTCAACGGAATCTGGGAGGGGTCGGGCAACGTCATCTGCCTCGACGTGTTGCGGGTGATGCGGTCTTCCCCAGAAGCAGTTGACGCGTTCTTCGCCGAGGTGGAAGCGGCCGCCGGTTCCAATGCCGCCTTCGACGCGGCGGCGGGCCGGGCACGCCATGACCTCGCAGGTGTCGAGGAGGCGACAGCACGGCGCTTCGTGGAGCGCGTCGCCGTCCTGCTGCAGGCATCGCTGCTGTTGCGGCACGCGCCTGCGGGTATCGGCGATGCCTTCGTCGGGGCGCGAGTCACCGATCCGGGTGTTGCCTACGGAGCGGCGGCAACTGACGCTCCGACCGATGTGCTGCTCGATCGGGTGCTGCCGACCTAGGGGGGGCGAGCCTATTCGCTCACCCCCCTAGGCAGTCAGGTCGCCGGTGTTGGCCTTTGGGGCGTTGCTCGCAGGTCGCTCAGCGGTGTCACGCCTCGAAGGCGGAGAGGACCTCGGTGTGGCGGGTGGGGATGCGTGCCTTGATTCGGGTGCCGTCGGGGTCGTGTACCTCGGAGAGGATCTCGCCAATGCGGTGGATCAGGTCGACCACGTCGCCGCGGTCGAACGGCACCAGGAGCTCCATGTCGGTGGCGTTGGCGGACAGGGCGGCGTCGACCTCGTCCAGCAGGTGTGCGAGTCCGTGGCCGGTCACCGCCGACACGGCGATC
>DATKBG010000154.1:0-7942 GCA_035514255.1 Acidimicrobiia bacterium | reverse complement strand
CGATCGGCTGCCCCCGATCGAGTCGGCCAGGATCATCCGTCGTCACGTGGCGGATGGCCTCAAGCTGGCTCGCGAGTATCGGATCCCGGCGGATGTCGCCCAGGGGATCCTCACCCACCACGGCACCAGCCTGATCCGGTATTTTTTCCACAAGGCCCGCGATGTTGACGGGGATCAGGTCAATCCCGCTGACTTCCGTCACCGGGGTCGTAAGCCGAAGACCAAGGAGATGGTGATCGTCATGCTCGCCGACGCCACCGAGGCTGCAGCCCGGTCGCTCGCCCAGGAGGAGGACCCGACCTCGGAGGGCATCCGTCGCAAGGTCGAGTCGATCATCACCGAGAAGGTGGAGGACGGTCAGCTCGAGGAATCCGACGTCACCTTCGGCGAGCTGACGAGGGTCAAGGAGGCCTTTGTCGACGCCCTCATCAGCCACTATCACACGCGTATCCCGTATCCGGGTTTCCCGGGGGCACCCCAACCGGCATGAGCGTGTTCTTCAGCGATGAACAGGCGATGCCGGTCGATGGAGACTCGCTTCGTCGGTTCGCCGATGTGGTCATCGAGGCCGAGGGGTATCCGGCGAACACCGAGTTGTCGGTGCTCCTCGTGGACGAAACGCAGATGAGCGAGTACAACCAGCATCACATGGGTCGCCGCGGCGCCACCGACGTACTCGCCTTCCCGCTGGAGGACCTCATCCCGGGATCCCCGCCCAAGTGGCTGCCCGGTGATCCTCCGGTGGCGCTCGGGGATGTCTTCCTGTGCCCTCCCGAGATCGAGCGCCGCGCTCGCGCGGACGACATCCCCTTCGATGACTCCCTGCACCTGCTCCTCGCGCACGGCATCCTGCACCTGATGGGCTACGACCACGAGTCGGACGAACACGCCGATCGGATGGAGCGTCGCGAGGACGAGCTGCTCGGCAGCATCGGTAGGTCGGTGTCGTGAACGAAACCGCTTTCGCTCTCGGTGTCGTGGTCGCCGTCATGGCGGCCGTACTGCGCTTCGCCGGATCCTCGCTGCTCCACACCCCCCGGGCCGACGCCCTTCGTGACGCCGCCGACGGCGACCGCGGTGCTGCGAAAGTCGCCGAGATGCTCGAGCGTCCGCCGCTGGTGCTGCAGCCATCGATCGGAGCGGTGCACTCCGCCCTGCTCGTGGCGGCGGCGATACCGCTGACCTGGGCGGTGACGACCGTGGCGTCGGGGGTAGCCCTCGGTGGCGCCTTCCTCGGTCTTGGCGCCTTCCTCGTCGCCTTCGGCGACGTGATCCCGCGATCGCTCGGCCGTCGACGCCCCGGCCGGGCCGCCTATCGCACCTGGTGGCTCACCAAGCCGGCCGCGGCGGTGGGGAGACTCGCCGCCGATCTCCTCGTGGCCGATGACGGTGAAGAAGTGTCACCCGAGAACTCGGAGGAGCAGGAGAGCGAGGAGATCGAGCTGATCGAGTCGGTCGTCGCCTTCGGCGACGCCATCGTCCGTGAGGTGATGGTGCCGCGGTCCGACATGATCACCGTCGCCACGACCGACGACACCGATCGGGCGCTCGACGTCGTCCTGGAGTACGGCCGATCGCGGGTTCCAGTCGTCGGCAACGGGGTGGATGACGTGGTCGGGATCCTGTTCGCCCGCGACCTGCTCACCCTCATGGATGCCGGCACCGGCCCGCGTCCTGTCACCGAGATCATGCGCCCGCCGTCTTTCGTCCCCGAGACGAAGCGGGTCTCCGAACTGCTACGCGAGATGCAGGCGGCCAAGAACCATCTGTGCATGGTGGTCGACGAGTTCGGCAGCATCGCAGGTCTGGTGACGTTCGAGGATCTGGTCGAGGAGATCGTGGGGGAGATCGTCGACGAGTACGACGAGGAGGCGCCGATGGTGGAGGCGCTGGGCGATGGGGCATATGCCGTCGATGCCCGGCTCTCGGTCGACGAGTTGTCCGACGCCATCGGTCATCCGATCCCCACCGGCGACTGGGACACCGTCGGCGGCCTGGTCCTCGCCCTGGCCGGCCGGGTGCCTGAAGAGGGTGAGGCCTTCGAGGTGGAGGGGCTGACCCTCACCGTCGACGGGGTACAGGGACGGCGGGTATCGAGGGTGCGGATCTCTCCCTCGTGAGATCCGGATTCGTGCCGGTCGTGGGGAGGCCGAACGTCGGTAAGTCGACCCTCGTGAACGCCATCGTCGGCATCAAGGTGTCGATCACCTCGGATCGACCGCAGACCACCCGAGCCGCCATCCGGGGCATCTTCGATCGAGAGGACCTGCAGATCGTCTTCGTCGACACGCCCGGGGTCCACCGGCCCCGGACCGCCCTCGGATCCCGACTCAACGACATCGTGACCGGATCCCTGGCCGACGCCGATGCCGTCGTGTTCATGATCGACGCGACCGGCTCGGTGGGACCCGGCGATCGGCTCATCGCTGAGCGGCTCCGGCAGGCGGAGACACCGGTGGTGTGCGTGATCAACAAGACCGATGTCGCCCGTCCCGCCAGGACACTGGAGCGACTCGCCGAGGCGGCAGAGTGGGACTTTGCCGCCTACGTGCCGGTGAGCGGCCTCACCGGTGACCAGGTAGCGGCGGTCGTCGAGGAGCTGGCCGCGCTGCTCCCCGAGGGGCCGCGCTACTTCCCGACGGGCATGCCCACCGACCAGCGCGACGAGTTCATCATCTCCGAGACCATCCGGGAGAAGTTCCTGTCGAGACTGCGTGACGAGCTTCCACACTCCCTCACCGTCGTGGTCGACGACCTCGAGCACCGTGAAGACGGGTTGCTCGCCGTCACCGCCAGGGTGGTGGTGGAGCGGGACAGTCAGAAGGGCATCGTCATCGGCAAGGGTGCCGGGCTGCTCCGGGACGCCGGCACCGAGGCTCGGGTCGAGTTGGAGGCGAGACTCGGACGCCCGGTTCACCTCGACCTGAGGGTGGTGGTCGAGAAGGACTGGCAGGAGCGTCCCGGGATCATCGAGCGCCTGGGCCTGTGATGGGAGAGTTCTCCCGAGCGACCGGGATCACATCGAGCGGGGAAGGTTCCTTCACCGCCGTGATCCCGCCTGGCTGGGACATCGTCGGCAACGTCAATGGCGGCTACCTGATGGCGGTCGCGGCGCGCGCCGCCGCTGCGGTCAGCGGTCGGCCGGCGCCGGTGACCATGACCGCCCACTTCCTCGCCCCTGCGGCCGCCGGTCCGGTGGCGGTGAGTGCCGAGGTTCTCAAGGAGGGCAAGCGGTTCTCCACGGTTCGGGCAGCAGTCGCCGGTGAGCGAACTTTGCTCGAGGCCCTTGGGACCTTCGGCGACGGTGACGGGGGCTACGAAGGTTACGAACGGATCGATGGTGAGCCTCCGGACTTGCCCGACCCCGACGACTGCATCGAGGTCCTGCCCACGGAGACCTTTCCGCCGCCGTTCGTCGGCAGGATCGAGCTGCGAGTACATCCGGACAACACCGCCTTCGGCGGCCCGGGTCGGCCCCGGGTGTCGGGCTGGGTGAGGCTACGCGACGGTGAGCCCATCGATCAGGTGGCGCTGCTGATGCTGGCGGACAGCTTCCCCCCGGCCCTCTTCTTCACCGACGCGCCGGTCGGGTGGGTGCCGACGGTCGAACTCACCGTGCACGTGCGGCGGCCCCCGGTGTCGGGATGGCTGCGCGGCATTTTCACCAGCCGCTTCATCACCGATGGGATGATGGAGGAGGATGGCGAGCTCTGGGACGAGAGCGGACGCCTTGTGGCACAGTCCCGCCAGTTGGCGCTGGTGCCGCGGTAGCGCCGATCCGGAGAAGGGTCTTTAGTCGGTTCCGCCTAGCCCCGGTGGTGTCGTAGGTTGGTGGGGAGTGATCGAAAGGTGATTTGATGAGCATCCGCACCGAGGCGGGCAGCGAGGCCCGGGCCGGGATCGCGGCGGCGCTGTCGACGCTGCTGGCCGACAGCTACACGCTGTATCTGAAGACCCAGAACTACCACTGGAACGTCGAGGGGCCGCAGTTCCACGCCCTGCACACCATGTTCGAGGAGCAGTACGTCGAGTTGCGCGAGGCTGTCGACCGGATCGCCGAACGCATTCGGGCGCTGGGATTCCCGGCACCCGGGAGTTATGCGGCGTTTGCCGAGCTGACCAGCATTGGCGAGGCGACCGACGGCATCTCCCCGGCCGGGGACATGGTCCGAACCCTGGCCGAGGGTCATGAGACCCTGGCGGAGACGGCTCGGACGGCAGTCGAGGAAGCCGAGAAGGCCAACGATGTTGCTACCGCTGATCTGGCCACCAACCGGGTCGAGATCCACGAGAAGACGGCGTGGATGCTGCGGGCGATGAGCGCCTGAGACCTGTCGGTCCGGACCAGCGCGTCAGGCGCCGAGTTCTGTCCAGGTCATCTCGGATGCCCCGAGGTGGAGTACGAGGGTGCGGTCCCCCCAGGTGACGATGGGGCCGCTCTCGGTGACTCCCGAGACGTGGAGGATCGCTACGCCAGGGAGTGACGGAGCCTGAGTCCAGGTGTTCGTACTGGGGTCCCAGAACCACGCCTCGTCGGTTGGGAGTATCTCGCTGGTCGTTCCCGAACCCAGCTGGCGGGACTGGAGCCACATGCCGCCGGTGACGAGGAGCCGGCCGTCGTCGAGGACGATCACGCTGTGGAACCACCGAGACGGGGGCGCACCGTCGGGTGGGTCGATCCGGGTCCACTCGAAGGTGCCCGTGTCGAAAGCCCACACGGCGGCGTCCATGTCCGCTTGGCTCTGCGTGCGCCCACCCCAGAGGTAGATCAGACCGGTCTCAGGGTGATGGATCATCTGCGGGAAGACGAGGGCCGGGGGATTGTCCGGGGAGAAGGCCCGGGTCCACGTGCCTTCCGCCAGGTCGTACACCCAGGTGTCGTCGAGGGGAAAGGTGTCGGTGGGCCGATCGCCAGCCCCGCGGTTGATTCCGCCGAACACGACGAGGCTGTTCTTCGCCGGGTCGAATGCCGCTCCGTGCCCGGCCCGCGCCAGCGGTCCGATCGTGGTGAGCTCGCTCCACGAGTCGTCCGCAGGTCGATACACCCACAGGTCGTCGAGTGGGCGGATGGACGCACACGACGGCGGGCACGCCAGCGTGAGGTTGGTCTCGGTGCCGCCGAACAGCAGAAACGCGTCGGCCGTGGTGACATGGGTGAGTGACGCCCCGACGCGCTGGCCGGGCCCGCCGAGCCAGAACCGCACCGACCAGCTGAGTCCTCCGTCGCGAGAGATCACAGCATCGCCGAGCACATGGTGGCTGGTCGTTCCTTCTCCACCGAACAGGACGATCAGCCCGTCGCCCGCAGCTGATGCCGCCCTGCGACGACCCTCCTGGGGCGGGATCGGTGGCTCGGTCGTCTCGGTGGTGGGGGGCTCGGGGTCACCGCCGCCGACCGGAGGGAGCGTGGTGTCCGTGGCAGGGGGCGCAACGAGTGCCCGTGTCGCGATGACGACGATGACGACGCCGATGGCAGCGAAGACGATTGCCAGTCGCCGCCCCCTGGTCTGCGGCGGCCGCTCTTCGAGGACGTTTTCTTGTAGGAGGTCGGCGATCGGGTCGCGCTCGGGCGTCAAGCTTCGGCAACCATGGCGTCGATGGTCGAAGCGAGCTCGGTGTCGAGGTCGGTGAGGGCCTTCGCCGAGTGCGTGGACAGGGTCAGGATGACCCGATTCCACCTGATGTCGATGTCCGGATGATGGTCGGCCGCCTCGGCGGCGAACGCGACCCTCACGACGAAGCCGACAGCCTCGGCGAAGTCGTCGAAGGTCAGGGTCCGCGTCATCTCCTCGCCGTGTATGTCCCAATCGGGATGGGTGTCGGCCAGTCCTGCTTTCTCGGCCTCGTCGAGTGGTGTTGCCATACCAGGCATTTTGGCCGATTCCCGGTCGAATGGCATCCCGGCATGACTGCGCTAGCGTGCGCGCGACCGAGACGAAGGGTTCTTTCCATGCGCCGCCTGCTTGCCATGACGGTTGTGACTCTGCTCCTCGCCGGGTGTGGCAGCTCAGGAGGGACGACCACCACCCAGGGCGCTACGGGTCCCCAGTCCGTCAGCGTGACGATGGAGGACTACTTCTTCGCTCCTGAGTCGGTGACGGTGGCCGCAGGGGCCACGGTGAACGTGACCGGTGACAACCCGTCCGGTACCGATCACACCTGGACGGTGCTCACCGCCGGCGACGAGGTGTCGACCGCGATCGGGCTTCCCGAGGAGAGGATCCTGTTCCAGGTGTACGGGACGCCCGGATCGTCGGCCGTCGGTTCGTTCGTGGCACCCGGCCCAGGCATCTACCAGATCATCTGCACCATCTCGGGTCATGTAGAACTCGGGATGACCGGAACGCTGATAGTGAGTGGCTAACAACCTCATGGGTAGCACCTAGCGGCTAGCGCGCAGCAAGGGGCCGACAGCTCACAGCTCACAGCTCACAGCCAGAACGGTTTGGCTGTTGGCTGTTGGCTGTTGGCTCTAGCCTGTCTCCATGGGTCTTCGTTCCGACCAGGGGATCGTGCTGCGCGGGTATCCGTTCGGTGAGGCCGATCGGGTCGTCGTGATCGCCAGCCCGAACTCGGGCAAGGTTCGGGCGGTGGCGAAGGGGGTCCGCAAGACGAAGAGCCGATTCGGCGGACGCCTGGAACCCTTCACCCATGTCGATTTGGTTCTCTACGAGGGCCGCAACCTGGACACGATCACCCAGGTCTCGGTGATCGAAAGTTTCCCTGCCCTGCGCGCCGACCTCGATCGCGTGCTCGCTGCGGGCACCATGGTCGAGGCGATCGACGCGGTGATCCAGGAGAAGGAGTCGGCGCTGCGGGCGTTCCTCCTCCTGCAACGCGGGCTGCGGGCGCTCGAGGCCGGTCCACGGCACCCGGATCTGGTTGCGTCGTTCCTCCTCAAGATCGCCGACGTGGTCGGCGTGGCGCCGTCGTTCGATCAGTGCGCCGGATGCGGTCGGCCGGATCGCCTGGCCCGGTTCTCCTTCGCCGGTGGCGGCATCCTGTGCGAGGACGAGACCGCAGAGGGGGCGGTGCCGCTGCGGCCCGGACTCACCGTCTACCTGCAACGGATCGCTGCGGCCGATCTGGCCGACCTACCCGAGAGCGATCCCGGGTTTGCCGGTGAGGCGATGGGGGTGACCAGGCGCTTCCTGGAGTACCACCTGGACCGCCGACTCACCTCACTCAGCGTCGATGTCTGACCCTCGCCATGTCGCCATCGTGATGGACGGCAATGGCCGGTGGGCGGAGGCGCGGGGGCTACCGAGGACGGCGGGACACGCCGCCGGGGAGGAGGCGCTGTTCGACGTGGTCCACGGGGCGCTCGGACTCGGCATCGAGTGGCTCACCGTTTTCACGTTCTCCACGGAGAACTGGTCCCGCCCTGATGACGAAGTGTCGTTCCTCATGGGTTTCAAGGAAAGCCTCCTGATGCGACGCCGCGACGAACTGCACGAACTCGGCGTACGGGTGCGATTCCTCGGAGACCGGAACGACCCGCGCGTAGGTGATCGCCTCAGGGAGAACATCGCCGCCGCCGAGACGCTGACCGTTGCCAACACGGCGATGACCATGGTGTTCGCCTTCAACCACGGCGGTCGTGCGGAGATCGTCGAAGCGGCTCGCCGCCTCTCCGTCGACGTCGCCGAGGGGAGGCTCACCGCCGGGGAGATCGACGAGGCGGCCCTGCTCGCTCGATTCGAGATCCCGGAGATGCCCGATCCGGACCTGGTGATCCGCACCAGCGGTGAGCATCGCCTCAGCAACTTTCTCCTGTGGCAGGCCGCCTACAGCGAGCTGGTGTTCAGCCCGACGCTCTGGCCCGACTTTCGAACCGAGCATCTCGTTGCCTGTGTGGAGGAGTACCGCAGGCGGGAGCGCCGTTTCGGCAAGGTGACGGAGGACTAACCCAGCTGACGACAGGAACTCTCTCCCCCCGAAG
>DATKBG010000153.1:0-3783 GCA_035514255.1 Acidimicrobiia bacterium | reverse complement strand
GGGTACGATGATCGACATGTTGGCCGAGATGGCGACCAAGGCCGATGTGGCCGCGTTGGCCACCCGCGCCGACCTCGATGCGGCGATCGAGGGCCTGGAGACGAGGATCTTGGCCCGCTTCGATCGGGAGGCCGCTGGGGTGGCGACCCAGTTCGCGTCGGTGCGCGAGGAGCTCACCTCGGTGCGCGAGGAGTCGATGTCGATCCGAGTGGAGATGGCGACCCAGTTCGCCTCGGTGCGCGAGGAGCTCGCGTCGGTGCGCCAGGATGCGGCGGCGCAGTCGGCGGCGGTGCGCCAGGACATCGCCTCGCTGGCTCTCTCGGGCCGGACGATGCTCTTCGCCGTGGTGGCCATCCTCGTGGCCCAGGTGGCTGCCGTCGCCGCCGTCGCTGCCCTGGGCTGAGCGGTTCTCGGTGAGCAGAAGCCGCCTCGCCACCCCGGTGCTCAGGGGTTGACGGGCGAACAGGTGTTCGTGTAGGGTGGTGGGTGACGGGCTGGTTGTGTGGCTCGGGTATCGGTGCTTCGAGCGCCCTGTGAAACCGGTCGAGCCCGAGGGGCTTCCGTGGACATGGGAACCGATGACGCTGCGGCGGTCGACTTCGCCGACTGCGAGTTCGAGGAGCTGGCTGACGCGGCCCGCCAGCTGCACGCCCTGATCTCGAGCACCACCGCGCAGCTGTTGGCGGTGCTGGGCCAGATGGCCGAGACCCCGACACCGTTGGGCTTCGCCCGCGGCATGGTGTCGTGGATGCAGGTCAACCTCGACGTGGAGCGCTCCACCGCCCGGTCGTATCAGGCGGCGGCGGCGGCGCTGGCCGAGCTGCCTCGCACGGCGGCGTTGGCGGGCACGGGGGTGGTGTCGTGGGACAAGTTGCGCCACGCGACCCGCTTCGCCGAGACCTCCGACGACGTGGTGTTGGCCGATGAGCTCGCCCGGTGGAACGTCGCCCAGGTCAAGCAGCTCGCCGCTGAGCGCTGCCGGCGCCAACGCAAGGCGGAGGGCCCGCCCCGCACGCACACCTTGCGGTTGCGCAACGATCCCGACGGTGAGGGCACCTACTTGTCGGGGTGGCTGGCGGGCGCGGATGCGGAGCGGGTGCGATCCCAGCTCGAGCGCCGCGCCGAGCAGATCGGCAAGGATCACGACACGCGTCGGTGGGCGCCGCACGAGGAGCGCCTGGGTGAGGCGCTGGTGCTCATGGCCGCCGCCGCCCAGGGCCGGGATCCCGACGGTGAGCGGGCGCTGACCGTGGTCCACGTCGACGACGACGTGGCCGGCGGCGATGTCGAGGGCAACGCCATGACCACCTCGGGGCTCGCTCTCGACGACGACGAGCTCCTCCGCTTCGCGTGCGGCGGGCGGGTGCAGTTCGTGGTGTCGATCAACGGGGTGCCGGTGGGGGTGGCCCGCGCCGAGCGGGTGACGCCGCGGTGGCTGCGCCGCCTGGTGGAGCGTCGTGACGGTCGCTGCCGCTGCTGCGGCGGGCCGATCCACCAGATCCACCACATCTGGCACTGGACCAAGGGCGGCCCCACCGATCTCGACAACCTCGTCGCCTTGTGCTGGACCTGCCACACCAACGTCCACACGCGCGGGTGGCGGATCTGCGGCGACCCGAACGGCGAGCTGACCTTCTTCGACGAGTGGGGCAAGGCGGTGACCACCACCGTGCAGCCGTTGCGGCGCAGCGTCGCCAAGCGCATGGCGAAGTTCGACCCGTTGGCCAGGCGCCGGTTCGCACCGGCGCCGGGGGTCCGACCGCCGAGACAACCCGACCACGCTCCCCTTCGAAGCGTTGTCAGCTCGAAGGGAGTCCCTCACCACGGCCCTTGATGCCCGGGCTGCGGGCAGCCACCCGGGTGAGCCGCCGCCGCGGTCAGCGCCTTCCCGTCGAGCGCTCAGCCGAGGAGATACGCCTGCTGCTCCACTCGGGGCTGAACGTACACTGGAGGCTGTGAAGACGACGCCCGTCATCCGCCACGTCAGCCTCGACGAGGTTCGGGCCGAAGTCGCCGGGTTCGAGGCGACGCGGTCCACGAGGGCTCGCATCTCCAACAGGGCGTTCGTCTCCTTCGTGTGCGGTGCTGCTCATGAATCCATGGTACGCAACTGGCCGCCGCACCGGCGTGGCCATGGGCACCAACGAGGTCGTCCCCACCCACCTTGACCCGGCCCCATGCCCGCTGCGGTGGAAGCTCCCCGGCGGGGCTCCGGAGGTCACAAGAAACCAGTCGATCCAAGGGAGTTGAAGTTGGAGCCCCGGCCCTCTTCGGAGGTCGGGGCTCCGGTCGTTTTGCGGGCAGCGTTCGCTGTCGCAGCGCGTCGATAGCTTCGCTGCGGTGAGACCGCACCGACTTCTCGAGCGGATCAGCCGTGGTGACGCCGCCAACGTTGCCTTTGCTGATCTCGTGCGTCTCGTCGAGGCGCTCGGCTTCGACGAGGTAGGCGGTCGCGGCAGCCACCGGGTGTTCGCTCATCCCGAGGTGGTCGAGCTCGTCAACTTGCAGGTGGAGCGCGGTCAGGCCAAGCGGTACCAGGTCCGCCAGATCGGTGCGCTGGTGCGCCGCTACGATCTGCGGCTGGAGGAGGACCGATGATGCGCTACCCGATCGAGGTGTTCTGGAGCGACGAAGACCTGGTCTGGATCGCCGACGTACCCGATCTCGCACAGTGCACAGCGCACGGTCAGTCGCCTCGAGAGGCAGTGGGGGAGGCCGAGCAGGCGATCGATGCGTGGCTCGCCGCAGCGGCGGCGACGGGACGCCCGATCCCTGCGCCCTCGCACCGCGCCGCCAGGGCGTGATGTTGGCCGAGATGGCGACCAAGGATGTGGCCGCGTTGGCCACCCGCGCCGACTTGGTCGCGCTGGAGACGAGGATCTCGGCCCGCTTCGATCGGGAGGCCGCCAAGTTCGCCGAGGAGCTCACCTCGGTGCGCGAGGAGTCGATGTCGATCCGAGGGGAGATGATGTCGATCCGAGTGGAGATGGCGACCCAGTTCGCGTCGGTGCGCGAGGAGATCGCGTCGGTGCGCCAGGATGCGGCGGCGCAGTCGGCGGCGGTGCGCGAGGACATCGCCTCGCTGGCTCTCTCGGGCCGGACGATGCTCTTCGGGGTGGCGGCCATCCTTGTGGCCCAGGTGGCTGCCGTCGCCGCCGTCGCTGCCCTGGGCTGAGTGGTTCTGCACGCTCGGCTGGAGCGCCAGCTCCTAGCCGGGCGATACGATGGGCGGTACTTCCCCCTTCGAGGTGTTGTCAGCTCGATGGGAGTCCGTCACCATGGCCCTTGATGCTCGGAGTCGTTCCGAGATCTATCAGAAGTTCGTCGAGATCCTCGGTGAGCAGAATGCGAACGTGTTGATGTCCGAGTTCCCGTCCGTGGAAGCCGACGAGCTGGTCACCAAGGCGTTCCTCCGCGCCGAGCTGGCCGAGCGCTTCCACCAGCAGACGGTGTGGTTCGGGGGTGCGCTGGCGGCGGCCACGGCGTTGTTGGCAGCCATCGGCCTCTTCGCCTGATCGCTGTCGCACCCGGTCGTTACGTTGGCGGTGTCGGTTCGGAGGCTGCCGTTGAGGCCTCTCGCTTCGTCTGTTCGCAGAGGTGAGGAGAGCGTCCATGGCTACCGCTGAGGAGCGGCGTCGGCTGCACGACCGCCTGGAGGAGGCGATCGGTGCGGGGTCGGCAGGTACGATGATCGACATGTTGGCCGAGATGGCGACGAAGGACGATGTGGCCGCGTTGGCCACCCGTGCCGACCTCGATGCGGCGATTGAGGTTCTGGAGACG
>DATKBG010000152.1:0-2933 GCA_035514255.1 Acidimicrobiia bacterium | reverse complement strand
CAGGTCCTCGATCGTGGCGATCGCGGGCGGCGGGTTGATGATGTCAACCTCACGCTCCTTGAACGCGTTGATCAGGGTCGCGGTTTCCGGGGTGAACGGGAACAGCACGCTATCCAGGTAGGGATACGGCTGACCGGTCTCCGGGTCGGTCCGCCAGTAGTTGTCGTTTCGAACGACCCTCAGGAACGAGCCCTTCTGCCACTCGTCAAACTTGAACGGACCAGCCGACAACCACATCTTGTCGTTGTAGTCGTTCACGAAGTCGGTGCCTTCGACGTCATGCTTGGGGAGAATGACGCCAAACAGGAACTCGAACTGAACGGTCGGTGCGGTCATGGTGTACTCGAACGTCTTCGGACCGACCACGATGGACTCAGGAATGATGTCCTCGTAGATCGTCTTGCCGATCGGCAGTTCGGGATCCATGATCGTGTCGTAGGTGAATTTGAAGTCGTCGCCCGAAATCGGCGTGCCGTCCTCCCACACTGCCTCTTCCACGATCTGATACCGAACGGTCATCGTCCCGTCCGCGTTCACCGTGACGCCACCATTGGCGATGGTCGGCAGTTCGGTCACGACGACCGGGATGAGCTCGAGGGTGAATCCGTCCACCGTCGAGACTCCGGTCCAGTAGCTGTTACCGATGATCGAGACCACGAAGTTGTTACCACCCGGCATGAACGTATTCAGTGTCGGGGGCTCCTGGTCCTGACCGTAGGAAACCTCGCCGCCATACGGCTTCTGGAAAGGTGCCTCGGTCGTCGTCGTCGGAGCAGCTGTCGTGGTCGGCGCTGCCGTGGTGGTCGTCGTCCCCGTGCCACCGTCGTCGCCGCATGCTGCGACTACGAGGGCGAACGCGAGAAGAAGACCGAGCCACGCCACATTGCGACGTTGCCACAGTTGTTTCAAGTGCATTCCTCCTTGTCGATTATGAAAGGGCCGCGTCAATCCAACACCCACGCGAGCGCGAACGTCGTCGTCGCGAACAAGAGCGCCACCACCACCGTCAACCTGTCCAGGTTTCGCTCCACCAGGGTCGACCCCGAGAGGCCGCCCGCCGGACCCATGCCACCGCCGAAGGCGTCGGACAGGCCACCACCCCGTCCTGCATGAAGCAGGATGAGGCCGATGAGTGATAGGGACAGGATCAGGTGTATCGCGATAGCGACTGCTGCGATCAAGACTTGACCCTTTCATGACGCCGACCCACTTGGACGCGGGTCGGACTCGTCAAGTATGAATGAGGCCACTACCAACCGCAAGTCGCACTCAGAACTATCTTCCTGATGGTTTCAGCGCGGTTTATGCTGCTCGGCTACCGCTCGGGCCGCCGCCTCGACCACCTCGGGCGGCGCCAGGTACTCGCGGCGGGTGACCTCGAGACCCTCGCCGAATTCGTAGACGAGCGGAATGCCGGTCGGGATGTTGAGTGACGGGATGTCCTCGTCGGAGATGCCGTCGAGGAACTTGACCAGTCCGCGTAGCGAATTGCCGTGAGCGACGACGAGCACCTGCTCGAGCGCGACCAGGTCCGGGGCGATGCGATCGTGCCAGTAGGGCATGAAGCGCTCGATCACAGCGGCCAGGCTCTCCGAGGCGGGCATCTCCTCGGGAGGCAGATCGGCGTATCGCGGATCGTGAATGGGATGCCGGGGGTCGTCGACGGCAAGCGGCGGCGGGGGTGTGCGGAAGGATCGTCGCCACTCGAGCACCTGTTCGTCCCCGTACCGGGCCGCGGTCTCAGCCTTGTCGAGTCCCTGCAGATCGCCGTAGTGGCGCTCGTTGAGCCGCCAGTCCTTGACCTCGGGGATCCAGAGGCGGTCCATCGTCTCGAGGGTGTGGTAGGCGGTGGCGATGGCGCGGGTGAGCACCGACATGTGGGCGATCGCCGGCTCGAAGCCCTCGGACAGCAGGGACTCCCCGGCCAAGATGGCCTCGGCCACGCCCCGCTCGGTCAGGCCGACATCGGTCCAGCCGGTGAAACGATTGGCGAGGTTCCACTCGCTCTCGCCGTGCCGAAGGAGGACGAGCTTCATACCGTCGCCCTCCGGTCGCCCGTCACCCGTGGCCTCATATCCAGTACCGGACGATTGCCGCGAACTGGTCGGAGTCGAGGGAGGCGCCGCCGACGAGTGCTCCGTCGATGTCCTGCTTGGCCATGAAGGCGGCGATGTTGCCCGGGTTCACCGACCCGCCGTAGAGCATCCGGACGCTGCGCGATGCGTCGGGCCCGTGGCTCTCCTCGATCGTGGAACGGAGGTGGCCGATGGCGGCGGCGGCGGTGTCTGCATCAGCCGTCCTGCCGGTTCCGATCGCCCACACCGGCTCGTAGGCGACGGCGATCCCGGCGACTGCCTCGGAGTCGAGGCCCGTGAGCGCCGTAGTCAGCTGGGAGCCAATCACGGCGTCGGTGCTGCCGGCGTCGCGTTCCGCCTCGGTCTCGCCAACGGCCACGATCGGGGTGATTCCGGCCTCGAGAACGGCCCGCGCCTTGCGGGCAACGGTGGCGTCGTCCTCGTCGAAGAGCGCCCGGCGTTCCGAGTGCCCGACGATCACCATGCGCACGCCGAGAGCGGACAGCATCTTCGGCGCGATCTGGCCGGTGAAGGCCCCCTCGGGTCGCCAGTCGACATCCTGGGCACCGAGACCGATACGGAGATGGTCCGACTCGATGACCGTCTGGACCGACCTGAGCGCCGTAAACGGGGGGCAGACGACGACGTCGACCCGGTCGTAGTCGCCGGGGTCGAGGCGGTAGGAGAGCTTCTGCACCATCTGGATCGCGTCCAGGTGGGTGGCGTGCATCTTCCAGTTGCCAACGATGAGATCTCTTCGCGTCATTGCTCGCCTCGCAGCACGTCGATTCCAGGGAGCGACCCGTGCTCGATGAGTTCGAGTCCGGCTCCCCCGCCGGTCGACAGGTGGCTCACCGT
>DATKBG010000151.1:0-5935 GCA_035514255.1 Acidimicrobiia bacterium | reverse complement strand
TCGGTGGGGCGGGGGAGGTGCCGCATCACTCGGTCAGCGAGGATCAGGGCGAGGATGCCGATCGGGACGGCTCCGTAGAAGTGCCACGGCCAGTCGGCGAAGCGGATGAGGACGGCACCGACGAGCGGGCCACACACGTAGCCGAGGGTCTCGGCACCGAAAAGCACTCCGAAGGCCCTGCCGCGGCGTTCCGGAAACAGGTCAGCGACGGTGGCCAGAGCAGCCGGGAAGACGGCGCCAGCGCCGATGGCAGCGACGACCCTGGCGGCGACGAAGGTTTCCAGCGTGGTGGCGAACGGGGCGAGCGCCGAGCCGTTGGAGAACAAGGCCAGGCTTCCGACGACGACGCGGCGCCTCCCGACGACGTCGCTGAGTCGTCCCGCCAGTGGCATCGCCCCGACGTAGGCGACGATGTAGGCGTTGACGATCCACGCCGCTCGGCCAAACCCGTCGGGGAGGGGGATCTCCAGGTGGACGATGATCCGCCGCAGCATGGTCGTGGCCACGGTGAGGTCGACGGAACCGATGAAGGCAGCGAGTGCCAGTACGGCGACGACCCTGGTCCGACCCGAAAGGATCGTGGTCACGCGGGGGGTTCTACGGTCGCCGGCTCGTCGTACGGGCCGAGCGTGATCAACCAGTCGGTCTCACCGCTGGCTCCGGTGGTGCTGAACCGGACCTCGAGCAGCCGGTCGGTGTCACGATCGATGAGGAGGGTGATGTCGACGTCCTGGTCGGTGACCAGGCCGGAGGTGACCACGGCGATGCGGGCGGCGGGGGCGATTCCATCGACCTGGTACCCACGGGAGTGGGACGAAACCGTGGCGTCGGTGATGTCCTCGGCGAGCAGCGGCTCCCATCCCTCGTCGCTGAAGACCACCGCCGGGTTGAACCCGGTCCCCGGATCGAGCTCGTCCCACCGACCGGTGAGTGGCTCGGTGAGCCAGGTGCGTTCGGCGATCGAGATGGTGCCCAGCTCGGCGGTGATGGTGCCGAGGCTCATGGTGAGGACGGCGCGAGCTCGGTCCGGTGCGACGTACAAACCGCGGGCGCTGCGCATGGTGAGCCCGGAGATGGTGATGGCGGCGCCGTCCACGGTCATCTCGAACTCGGCCGTGTCGACGCTGGCCATGGCCGCCGCCGAGCGCTGGAGGAGCTCGCCCGGGTCGGGGAGGGTTTCGTCTCCGCCGGTGCAGCCGCCGACCAGCGCAGCGGCGATGAGCAGGGGGACGATCCGTACGCGCATGGCGCCTTGAGGTTACCGGTGGTGGTGGGACGGCAACAGGATCGTCTTTCGACGGGGATAGACGGCATTAGGGACGTACCCGGGCTGGTCGGACCCGGGTACGTCCCTAATGCATCTGCTTGCTTCGCTTAGATCAGCCGCCCGAGTCGACCTCGACCGTGACCCCGGGGGAATCGCCGGTGCTGTCGGTTTGGGTAGTGAAATACCAAATACCCACGATCAGCGCTGCAGCGATGATCAACGCTCCGATGATCGTCGCCATCGAACGCCCTGAGTCGTCGTTCGTGACGATGACATCTCGTCCTCGGTCTGACATAGTTGGTCTCCAGTCGTTATCTGTGTTTGAGACGGTCCCAGGGACCGCCTCAGTCTCAATACCCGGATCCCAGTCACGTGAAACGCTTGGCTTGCGTGTTTATTATCTGTGTGTCGGGGGTATGCCGTAGGCGTACTCAATCGCACCTAGGAGGTCCAAAGTGACTACCACCGGCTGGATCATTCTGATCGTCGTACTGGTTCTCGTCTTCGGCGGCTTCGGCTTCAGCCGACGCAGGTAGGCCAGTCGACCACGGCGCTTAGCGTCGGGTAGACGAACGACTAAGCCACATCGTGACAAGCTCTGCCTGTCACGATGTGGCCCTGGCGCGACGTAGACGCTCAACGATTCGAGGTCTGCCGCAGTTGGCAGGCCTCGAATCTTCTGCGCGCGCGTCCGCCGGGCTACTCACGCTCTGGCTGCTTAGCTGGAGCTGTGAGTTCCGCGTGGGCGGGTGGAGGTGGGATCCCCAACGTATGGCGGTAGCGCTCCGGCTGTCAGCTGTGAGCTGTTGGCGCCGCCGAGCCTCGCTCGGCGGCCAGTGCCCTCGGCAGGAATCGAACCTTCTTCGCGTGGGAGCGTCGAGGTGAAAGTCGAGACGTACGGCGGTTGAGAGCCGCGGGGCTATGTCTGGGGGTCGCGAACCGGGAGGGCGTTCGATTCCGGGTAGGAATCGAACGGACTAAAAGGTCAGCTCGGTGCCCTCGGCAGGAATCGAACCTGCGCACACGGTTTAGGAAACCGACGCTCTATCCCCTGAGCTACGAGGGCCTATATCTCAGAAGCGTACTGCCACAAAGGGATTCCCAGACCTCAGATGGGAAGATCTCGAACCTCTCCCAGAGGGCTTGGACCCACACATGGGTTCCGGCCGATCAGTCCATCGGTTACGGCGTGAGAAAGCACCGCTGTCACCAACGGAACCGGCGGAACCAATTCCTCGAGGACGGCTCCGGCCTAGTCGGCCTCGTCGTCGGCGTCGGTGTCGACCGGAGCGTCGGTACCGGCCGGAGGCGGGGTCCCGGCCAGCTGGTCGGGACCATCCTCTACGACGTCGTACATGGACCCGCCTACCCGGTAGGCGTAGCGGTCCCCGCCCAACCAGGGCGGCCGCCACCAGCGCAGCACATACACCAGCAGCCAGTAGAGGAGCCCGAGGACCAATATCAGGATCATGATCCACCACATCGACGACAGGCCGCCCCCGTCGTCGAGCACGATCGAGGTGCCCCGGGTAGTGGTCGTGGTGGCGGGCGAGCTCGTGGTGGTGACCACCTCGCCGTTGGTGGTGACCTTCTCGCCGATGGCCAGGTCATAGACGGGCGAGCCCTCGAAGGCCGTCAAGGGATCACCCCTGTCGATGAACTCCGCCGAGGTGCCCATCGACGTCGACCCGGAGACGGGCTCGCTCGTGGCCTCGTCCTGCGAAGCGAACTGGGCCTGGGTGTTCACGGTGAAATCGCCTGTTGGAAACAGCCCGGTCCCCACCAGGACAAAACCGTTGTCGAGGATGAACGCCTGAGTCCCGGGGTCACCCCGGTACCGCATCTCGCCGTCGTGGACCTCCCACCCCACCTGGGCGGTGGCGTCGCCCACCTGGAAGACCAATGACCAGAAGAGGGAGAAGAGATCGCTCGGAGGCTGCTCCTCCCAGGGGGCGTAGAAGCCCACCCCGAACCACAGCTGGCCGTCCTCGTCGAGGACTCCCTGTACGAACGACACCCGGGCGCGGTTGTCGGGGTCCACGTTCGCCCCAGCGCGTGCAATGGTGGGTGCGAGCAACAACAGCGCGATGACGAACAGCGCAACCAGACGAGATCTCATTCGCCTCCTCCTTTGGTCCCGGCCGACCCTACCCGCGACGAGGTGACGCGTGTCCGAGCCTTCCGGCTGACAGACGGGGGACTCGACGATCGGACGGGGGAGTGAGCGGACTCCTCCGAACGACCTGCGCCGTATGCGTAGAGGCGTTGTTTTGCGTACCCTCGGACGGCTGGCAAGATTCCGCTGTCACTCCGTCGTGGGGGTTTGCTGATGCCGTCGATCGACATTCCTGCAGCGCCCGACTCAGCCGGGATGGCGCGACGCTGGCTTCGTGACGTGGTATCCCCGTTGTCGGCGTCGGGGGCCGAGGCTGCTCTCATGCTGTCGGAGTTGGTCACGCACTCGGTGCTCCTGTCTCCGGACGAGCCGGGGACCATTCGTGTCAGCGCCGAGAGGAAGGTGGGCCGTCTCCGCATCGAGGTAGGCCCGTCCGAAGAGCCGTCCGACGACGAGTCACGCCTCGCCTTCGTGGTTCTCGACGCACTCGCTCGGGACTGGGGTCATGCCACCAAAGAGGGCGAAGTGGTGGCGTGGTTCGAGTCTCGCCTACCCGGTGGTTCGACCGCTCTCGCCGCAGCGTCCGACGAGGAGTTGCTGGCGCAGGCAGCCGGGGACCCCGATTCTCGTGACGAGATCTTCCGCCGCCACATGGGCCTGGCAACGGGAGTCGCCGGACGCTTCAGCGGCAAGGGGATCGACACCAAAGACCTGGAGCAAGTGGCTTCGATCGGGCTGGTAAAGGCGATCTCGAGGTTCAACCCAGGGGCCGGAGCATTCCTGGCGTTCGCCCGGGCGACCATCTCGGGCGAGCTGAAACGCCATCTCCGAGACACCGGATGGGTCATGCGGGTTCCGCGCAGCGTCCAGGAGTCGGCGCTGGAGGTCACCGCAGCCCAGTCGAGGCTGTCCCAGGCCCTGGGGCGGTCGCCGGACTCCGCCGATGTCGCCGCAGAAACCGGCCGTTCCTTGCGCGAGGTGGCTGAGGCCCTCCACGCATGGTCTGCCTACCGACCGATGTCGCTCGACGCGCCGATCGGCGACGATGACGGTGCCACCCTCCTCGAGACGGTGGGGGCCGACGATCCCGCACTGCTGCTCAGCGAGGAGTGGCAGCAGCTGGCACCGATCCTCGGAGACCTGCCGGAGCGGACTCGCGAGATCCTGTATCTGCGCTTCTTTCGCGACCTGACCCAGGTAGAGATCTCCGACCGTGTGGGAGTGTCCCAGATGCACGTGTCGAGAATCCTGAAGGCAGCGCTGGACACGATCCGCGAGGCACTGGATTCGGCCTGACGGGGGTTTGCCGCTTCCCGGCGACGGGTATGGGCCTTTCAACAATCAAACGGGAGGCCTCATGAGTCAGGGAACCGAACCGAACGACACTCAGGTACCACCCCCGCCGCCCGAAGACCGGTTCGACGCGCCCCGCGACGCGGATCCTGTTTTCGATCTGCGGGAGCCAGCGCCGCGCGTCGAAGAGCGTTCGGACGTGCGGGAGTCGGTTGTCGACACGCGGGTATCCACAGACAAGCGCACCTGGAGTCCAGCCCAGCTGGTCGCCGGTGCCATAGGCCTTTTCCTCGTCGTGGTAGGAGCGGTGGCGCTGCTCCGCGGCGGAGTCGAGACGATGACGAGTCCGACATCGACGGTGCTCGGGTTCGTTCACACACCGCTGATGGCGATTATCAGCGTCTTGTTGGGGGCGGTGTTTATCTCTGCTGCCGCTTCGGCTCTTGGAGTTCGTGGCACCCTGAAGTTCCTGGGGCTCATATCCCTTGGATTCGGTCTGGTGGTTGCGATCGAGCCGGGTGCGACTACCGCCTGGTTCGGCGGCAGCCGGGCTCTGGGTGTTCTCTACATGGTGATCGGTGTAGTGAGTCTGATCGCAGGCTGGGCGTCGCCGACGATCACCAGTCACCAGCGGACCAGCACGGTCAGCGGGCATGACAGGGTCGATACCGACTAGCGCAACTGAACCCGTCCGCTGAGCGGCGCGTCTGCCGACGGTCGGGCTTTCAGCTCCCGTCGGCTGGCGTCGTCTCGTCGATGCTGTTGATGACGCCCAGGGCCTCGAAGAGTTGGGTCAGCGCCAAGAGCCGGCGCACCGGCTGTGTGCCCCGTGTGGAGCCAGCACCCCGATGCCGCTGGTGTCGATGAACTCGACATCGGTGGGTCGAACACGATCGTTCGCCCGCCGCTGGCGCGGGCCTCCTCGAGCGCTACCGCGAGGTCCACTTCCTCCACGCACCCGGACTATGGCGTGCTGAGGAGGGAAGGACTCCGACGGGAGTTCGAGGCTACGAGCGCGCCGGGTTCCCCAAGGTGCCCGCTCATCACATCTCGAACCAGACGGTCGTTCCGGATGCGGGCGCCGCGCCGTAGGTCACGCCCCAGCGTTCGGCCAGAGCTTCGACCACGGCCAACCCTCGACCCCTACCACGGACGGGGCGGGGGAAACCCACGTGAGCCCCGATGGTTCGGAACGACGCCTGCTCGACTTCGACTCTGAAGCCGGTGTCGTCCTGGCGAAAGCGGACCATGAGCGGCGG
>DATKBG010000150.1:0-2420 GCA_035514255.1 Acidimicrobiia bacterium | reverse complement strand
TATGCCGCCGGCCTCGCCCCGGCCTCGCTCGTCTTCGCCGGCGCCGACACCAGTCCAGCCGCGGCGGCGTCGCTCATCGAGCAGACCCGGCCGACGGTGCTCGCCGGAATTCCGACGTTCTGGGTGCAGATGAACGAGGTGTTCTCCTCGGGCGATTACGACCTCAGCTCGGTGGACCGAATCCTGTGCGGCGGTGCCGAAGCACCGCCTGCTCTGATCCGCAAATACACCGATCGGGGCATCCACTTCTTCCACGCATGGGGGATGACCGAGATGTCACCAAGTGGCACCGCCAACTGGATCCCGGCCAACAGCGAGCACGTCGAACACGGCGCCAAGCAGGGAATCGCCGCACCCACCGTCGAGTTGCGCCTCATGGTCGACGAGGACACCGAGGCCCCCTGGGACGGGAAGACCGTTGGAGAGCTGGAGGCGCGCGGCCCCTGGGTCGCTGCCGCCTACTACGAGCCCGAGGACCACGCCAACGAGGAGAAGTTCAACGACGGTTGGCTACGCACCGGCGACGTGGGGCGCATGTACCCCGACGGCACCCTGGAGATCGTCGACCGCACCAAGGACCTGGTGAAGTCGGGCGGCGAGTGGATCAGTTCGGTCGAGCTGGAGCGCGCCCTGGCGTCGCATCCGGCGGTCCGCGAGTCTGCGGTCGTAGCGATACCCCACGAGCGGTGGGGCGAGCGTCCCGCCGCGCTGGTCGTCCTCACCCAGCCGGGCGCAGCCGACGTAGATGATCTCAAGGAGTTCCTGTCCACCAAGGTGGCCTCCTGGCAGGTCCCCGACGTGGTCGAGTTCATCGACGACCTACCCAAGACCGGCGTCGGAAAGATCGACAAGCGACGTCTCCGCGAAGAGGTAGTGCCCAGGCTCGGTAGAAGCGATTGAGGCCGGTTCAGTCGTAGAAGCGGTAGACTGCCTCGGCCACCAGGGCCGGCTTCTCCGAGCCTTCCACCTCCATGGTCAGGTCGGCCACGACCTGCACTCCACCCGTCACCTCGCTCGCCGAGGCGACCTCGCCCTGAAGACGAATCCGGGACCCCACCGGCACCGGAGCCGGGAGGCGAAGCCGGTTGAGCCCGTAGTTCACCGACATGCCCACCTTCTCGACCTGGAGCAGCTCAGACCAGAGGGGGATGACCATTGCCAGGGTGAGATAGCCGTGGGCGATGGTCGACCCGAATGGCCCGTCGGCGGCGCGCTCGGGATCGACGTGGATCCACTGATGGTCGCGGGTGGCGTCGGCGAATGTGTCGATGTCCTCCTGGGTGATCTCGATCCACGAGCTTTCCCCGAGGTCGGTGCCTTCCTCGAGATCGAGGAGGTCGGACGGTTCCTCAACGGTTAGCGGCACTATGGCTCCTCTCTATGTGTCCTGAGTGGGGAAGTCGGGCGGCTGGATCCCGTAGGACTCCAGGCTCTCCCCAACAGTCGTGGCGAAAGCATCCGCGATGGCGTCTGCGCCCCAGCCCCCGTCCTTGAATGCGCTGCGCACCTCTACGGGGTGCGACCACAGGCTGAGACGGTCACCTCCGACCCCGATGCACTGTCCGGTGATGCCGGCCGCCCGGTCGGAGGTGAGAAATACCACCAACCCCGCGCAGTCCTCCGGTGTTCCGAACGAGATCGCCCTTCGCACCTGGCCCGGGATCGGCTCCCCCTTCTCCACCATCTCGGCATAGGGAGCCAGGAACGGGACCGTGGCAGTCATCGCGGTGACCGCGTTGGGGATGACCGCGTTGACGGTCACCTCGGCACGAGCCAGCTCCATCGCCCAGGTCCGAGCCATGGCCGCGATCCCTGCCTTGGCCGCGGCATAGTTGGTCTGACCGAAGTTGCCTCGCTGGCCTGCCGGGGACCCGGCCAGGATGAGCCGTCCCCCGTTTCCGGCCTCCCGGAACTGGATGGCCGCGGCGCGGGCGCAGGTGAATGTGCCGCGAAGGTGGACACGGATCACGGCGTCGAAATCGTCGTCGCTCATCTTCCACAGCGTTCGATCTCGCAGGATCCCGGCATTGGTGACCATGACGTCCATCTGCCCGTAGGTGTCGACCGCCGTGGACACCAGCCTTTCGGCGGCCTCGGTGTCTCCCACCGGGACACCCACGGCGGTGGCCTCTCCCCCGGTGGCCCGGATCTGATCGGCGGCTGCGCCGGCCTTCTCATCGTCGACGTCGTTGACCACGACCGCCGCGCCTGCCGCCGCCAGCGCAGAGGCGTAAGCCAGACCTAGCCCCTGGCCGGCTCCGGTGACGATCGCGACCTTTCCTGTGATATCCATGCCTGCTCCGTTGTGAGTTTCTGGAGTATAAAGAAACATGATACTCGCACCGGTCCCCGGGTCGAGCGAGTCGACTTCGGTCCCGGTGTCTGGATCGATTTGGGACCGGAAAAGAACTTTCATTTTT
>DATKBG010000149.1:0-4954 GCA_035514255.1 Acidimicrobiia bacterium | reverse complement strand
GCTGGCCATCGTTGTGGCCCTTGGCGCCATGGCCGCGTACCACTGGCGGGTGTTCCGGTCCGATCGTGAGGCCGAGCCGGCACGGACCGGTACATTCGAACGGCTGCTACTGATCGCTCCTGGAGAGGCGGCGGCTCTGGGGCAAGCGCTCGCCGAGCGCACCGGGGCACGGGTCGAGGTGTGGCGCACCGGTGACGGCGAGGCCTCCATCGAGGCCCTCGTCGTCGGCCTGGACGGCATCGACGGCACCGATGGTGTCCTGGTGGTCGGCGCGGACGGTGCGGTCACCGGTATATCGGCGCGCCGTCTCGGTTGACCGGTGGCTGACCCCTCGCGCATCGAAGTCGACGGTCCCACCGTGACCATCGAGTGGGACGACAGCCGGGTCGACGTCTTCGACGCGACCGCGCTGCGCCTGGCGTGTCCGTGTGCCGGATGTCGCCAACCGGGCTCGACCGAGAAGGTGGCCGCCGTCGGGTCGGTGTCGGTCACCGATGCCCGGCTCGTTGGCGGATACGCGGTCAACTTGACCTTCGGTCCCGATGGTCACGCCACCGGCATCTTTCCCTTCGCGCTGCTGCGCGATCTCGGTGAGTCGACGTGATCCCAGCATCGATCCGTGCTGGCAGTTACACGGTGTTTGTCGTCGGGTTGTGGGCTGTCGGACTCCCGGCCATTCTCGCCCGCCAGCCGGCGGGTGGTTTCTTTCTTTCATGGCGGGGGCCGGTGCTGGTCGGGTTCGGCGTGGCCCTCGTCGTCGCAGGCGCTTTGGTGGTGAACCGCGCCGCCACCCAGTTGGCCGGCCGCGGCGTCGGGTTGTTCAGCGTCGCCCCGGGTCCGGTCCTGGTCACCGACGGTTGGTACGGACGACTGAGGAACCCGATCGACGTCGGCATCCTGCTGGTGGCTCTCGGGGCGGCAGTGGCTCTCGACCTTTCTCGGGTTTGGATCATCCCGATGGCCGCCGTGGTCAACGGGGTGGCCGGAGCCGGCTTCTACGAGGACCGACGCCTACTCGAGGCCTTCGGAGACGAGTTCAGGGACTATCGCGATCGTGTGAGGAAGTGGATTCCTGAATAGGTATTTGGTACTTGGTATTTGGTATTTGGTATTTGGTACTTGGTACCGGCCCTCGCCCCTCGTCCCTCGCCTTCAGCGCCATAACCCCAGTCCTGTCGCCGCGTCGAACTCGCGTACCGGTGGATCACCCTCGAGAACCTCCATCCTCACCTCGAGGGAGAACACCTCGCATCCCGGGGCGATGTGGCCGCCGAAGGCCGCGCCGCGGTCGTCACCGAATACGGCATGACTGTGGAGGAACGGAGCCCCGTCGAGCATTGAGATGTTGCCGGTGCCGACCAGCACCTCGAGGTGCTGGTCCATGACCAGGTCCCGGTACTCGAGCGCCTCCTGGTCGTAGTAGCGAAACGCGGCGCGACGTACGGCACCGAGGTAGGAGACCCAGGCCGCTTCGATCCCGCTGGCGGTGGCGAAGTCGAGAAGCCCCTCGGCGATGTCGGCACCGGCGGCGAGTCGGAACAGGTGGGTGGGTCCGGGGCTGAAGGTGTAGTGCATCGGCGTCGAGGCTAACCCGGCAGCGCTCAGCCGGCTGCGGCGACGAACTGCCGCGCCAGAGTGGCATCGACCGGCGCGGTCGTCACCCTGCCGACCTTGAGGGCGGTGCCGACGATCACGCCGTTCGCCTTCTCCAGCAGTGAGGCGACGGTCCGCTCGGTGGCTCCCGATCCCACGAGGACGGGGGCATCCGGGACGGCGGCGGTGACTTCGGAGAGCGATTCGGGGTCGATCGGGTCGCCGGTGCCGTCACCGCTGACGATGAGGGCGTCGGCTCCGCCGCGCTCCCATAGGTCGGCGGCGGCGAGACGCAGCGACGAACCCGGCGGCGGCGTGGCGTGCTTGACGAACACGTCGGCGAACACCCGGGTATTCGGCGCCAGGGTGCCTCGCGCCCTGGCCACCTCGGCGGCGCGTCCGACGATCGGGCCCTGGTCAGTGAACATGGTCCCCGACAGGACGTTGACCCGGATGAAGTCGGCGTCCACGGCTGAGGCGATGGCGAGTGCGGCCAGGGCATCGTTACGCAGCACGTTGATGCCGATAGAGACGTCGACGGCGTCGGCGATGGCAGCAGCAGCCACGCTCATGGCGGCAATGGTGGCCGGGGGCACGGCATCGGCGAAGAAGGGAGCATCACCGAAGTTCTCCACCATGATGGCATCGAAGCCGGCGGCGGCGAGAGTTTCGGCATCGCGTCGCCCCCGCTCGATGACGCCGGTGAGATCGCCGTCGAACGCCGGTGACCCGGGGAGGGCTCCCAGGTGCACCATCCCGATGAGCCGGGGAGTCACGAGAAGATCTGGACGCTCTCGAGCGCCTGCTGGGCGACGTCGCCGGTGGCGACGAGGGATCCCGGCTTGGTGGTATGACCGACGGCGAGGCGACACCAGTCGACGCCCTGGCCTCGGATCACATCGGCGGCTCCTTCAGGGCCGAACACCCAGCGGGCGTAGCCCGGTCCGACGAGTTCGATGCGGACCGGTTTGTGGGCCCGGCCCTTGTCGGCGAAGGCGTGGGGGAGGGTGGCCCACCCGAGCCAGGCGACGTGCACCAGTCGGGGGTGCTCGACGATCTCCTTGTCGAGGGTGGTGAGGATGCCGAGTCCCTGGGCCCAGGTCTCGGCCAGGCGGATGGTGGCGAAGGTGCGGGCCCTGATCTTTCCGCCGAACCACGGGACCCTGTCCTCGGACTTCAGCCTACTCAGGGCATCGACGACATCGGCGCGGGCGAAGCGCCAGCCCTCGATCACCTCCTGGGGACGCTTCCCCTTGGCGAGGTCCATGCCCGCCTTGTGGAAGGCGTCGCAGTCGTCATACCCCTCGACCTCTTTGATGACCTTCTTCTCCCCCTGAAGCAGGCGAGCCGCATGCTGCTCACCCCAGGAGAGCCGGGCGATGGTCTGGACCACGGTGGGGCCGCCGGCGGCGATGCGCTTTTTCCAGTCGCGGTCGGGTGCGCGTTGGAGCGACTGGTCGAGCCCCTGCTGTTCGGCGACCAGGTCGGCCAGGATCTCACGCATGATCGTCGGATCCCCACTGGTCGAGGTGGGCGCGGCGGGCCGGAGCCGCGCCACGCCGGTGATGGGTCGGTGCTACCGCCATCCGTCTCACACTCCTTCGAGCATCCGCTCTGGATGCCGTAAGGCTAATCGCCCGCGGGCGCTGGCTCTCCGGGAGACAGGTCGTTGATGGCGTTCACCATGTAGCGGAGGCGTCCCAGGCTGCGGCGATCGAAGTGGAGCCTGAGCCGGGGGAGCTCGACGTGGTCGTCGTCGGCGATCTCCGCTTCCGTTGCCTCGATTGCCTCGATGCGGCCCGAGGCGAGCATATCTCCGAACTCGTCGTTCAACCAGGCGAGGTCTTCGTCACCGGGGGGACGCATCAGGCGCAGCACCAGGCGGTCGCCGACGAACCGCTGCGAGTGGTAGTTGGTGTAGAAGCGGGTGATCTCGTCGGCGGCGGCGACGGGGTCGGTGGTGTAGGTGAACAGGTTGAGGTCGTGCGGCGAGATGGTGCCCTGTCGGACCAGGCTGGTCTCCACGAAGTCGAGCCACGGCTGCCAGTAGCCGGTACCCGGTGCTTCGATCAGGACGATGGGGCGGACGCTCGTCTTACCGGTTTGGGCCAGCGTGAGCAGTTCAAAGGTCTCGTCGAGGGTTCCGAAGCCGCCCGGGAACAGCGCAAAGGCGTCCGACTCCTTGACGAAGATCAGCTTGCGGGTGAAAAAATAATTGAAGTTGACGAGGCGGTCGGGTTCCACGAACGGGTTGGCGGAGTCCTCGAAAGGAAGTCGGATGTTGACACCGAACGATCGGCCGGGGCCAGCCCCCCGGTTGCTGGCTTCCATGATGCCGGGACCGGCCCCGGTCACCACCATCCAGTCACGGCGCTGGGCCATCTCCTCGGAGAACGAGACCGCCATCTGGTAGTTGGGATCGTCCTCGGGGAGGCGGGCCGACCCGAACACCGCGACCTTGCGTTCGGCCCGGTACTTGCTGAACAGTAGAAAGGCGTCACGCAACTCCCGCAGAGAGGTGTTGATCAGCTTGAGGTCGCCGCGCTCGGCGACATCGGCGTTGAGCCGCACGACCGTCGTGAGCATCTCCTCGAGGAGATCCGTGTCGCGTCGGCTGTCGTTGAGATCGGCGGCCTCTGCGATCAGCTCCCGAATCGCTTCATCGAGCCGGGGATGGCCGGTGCCCGGTGTGGGTTCCATGCGCCGCCTACCGGAAGGGTTTGACGTCGGGTCCGCGGCGGGCGACCGCCGCCCAAACGGTCTCGTAGTGGTCGCGGTCGAACGGGTCGATGTGGCTGAGCACGAAGCCCTCCCAAGCGCGCCTGAGTGGATCGTCGTCGGCGGCGTGCATGTACAGCCCGGCGGGGAGCCGGTCGAGCACGGTGCGCAGGCTCATCGGTGTGCCGACGCGGGTTCGGGCGTCGGCGGACAGGAACGACTCGTTGACCTCGACGGCGAGCCGGGTTATGGCGGTGACGTAGGGGGTAGCCATGCTGGGGTAGCGCCGGGTGAGCATCGCCTCCAGCTGGTCCCCGTCGGGGAAGCTCTTCTCCCAAATCACCCAGCGATCGGCGAAGGCCTTGTTGAGGGTTTGGGTGCCGGCGTAGTCGCGGAGATCGGTGGGGTTGAGCGTGCCGAAGACCCGGGTGTCCTGTCGAAGGCGCACCGTTTCTCCGGTCGGGAGGTCGAGGGCCTGGTACCGATCGAGCAGACCGTGGAGGGCGAACAGCGTCTCGGCTCCTGCGGCGTTGAGTTCGGAGAGGTTGATGAGGGCCGGGCCCCGCAGTGCGCGGGTGATGTCGCCGTCCTGCCAGCGCGACTCGGTCCCGCCCTTGCCATCGCCGTAGAGCTTGACCGAGCC
>DATKBG010000148.1:0-2239 GCA_035514255.1 Acidimicrobiia bacterium | reverse complement strand
CGTCGCGGTCTCGTTGGTCCTGCAGGTCCTGGTGGTCCACGTCCCGTTCCTGAACGAGGCGTTCTCGACCGTCCCGCTGTCACTGGCCGAGTGGCTGACCTGCCTCGCCGTCGCCAGCCTCGTCCTGTGGGCCGAGGAGCTGAAGAAGCTCGTCACCCGGGCTCGGGATCGAGCCGCCTGACCGATCTATCGGGCACGTGTGCGCCTGACGCCTTCACCCAGGCGCTGTTTGGGCCGATAGATCGGGCATTCGTGCGCCGCACCGCCCCGTGAGGCACGCTCAGGTGCACCAGTGACCGATATATCGGCCATGTGACACCGGAAATGCCACTCTGGCGGGAATGTGCCCGATCTATCGGCCCATGGAGAGCGATGAGGCGGCAGCGTCGTCGGCCATGACCCGCCAGTTGGGGTGGCGTCGGAGGTAGCTGGCGGGGACGTGCGGCGTCTCGGGACCCTCGAGGGCTGCGCGCAGGATCTCCGCCTTGCGCACTCCGGTGACGAGCAGCCATAGCTCCCGGGCCTCGAGCAGCCGGGCGAGACCGATGGTGATCCCCCGCTCCGGGGCTCCCTCCGTGCCGTAGCCCTCGGCGGCCTCCTGGCTGCGCGGATGGAGGTCGACGACACGCGTCGGCGAGTCGGCGGTGGAGCCGGGCTCGTTGAAGCCGATGTGCCCGTTCAGCCCCAGCCCCACGATCGCGAGGTCGAGGTCCTGGGCCGCCTCGTCATGGTGGCGTGCGGCGGCCTCGAGATCACCGGACTGGTCGATCTCGATGAAGGCCGCCGGACGGACGTGGTCGACGATCTCGCGCCGCAGCCGAGGTGCGCCCGCGGCCGGATCATCGGCCGCCAGGCCGACGTAGTCGTCGAGCAGCACCACCGTCGCCTGCGACCACAGGTCGGCATCGGTCGAGGCCGAAAGAGCGGCGTAGAGCGGCACCGGCGTCTCGCCGGTCGGCAGGCAGAGGCGGAGGCTCGGCGAAGCGCGGAGGCGGTTGGTGAGGGCGGCGGCGACCGCATCGGCCCAGGCAGCGGCCGGATGGACTTCGAGGGTCGGGGTCACACCCCGACGACCACCACGTCGCTGAAGTCGCCCGAGTCGGGGTTCTTGAGGATCATCTTGACGCGGCCGTCGGGCAGGGTCTCGCGCTTGATGACGACCTGGCCCTCGTACTCCTCGGGGATCGCGCGGATGCGCGGGGTCGTGCCGCCACGCCACTCGAACAGCTCGATCGGCTCCCAGGCGCGCTTCTTCGCCGATCGGTAGCAGGCGTCCATGATCGCGTTCACGACGTAGCCGTCGTACAGCGTCTCCTGCGGCGCGCGGCCCTCATCGATCGCATTGAACATGTCGCTGAACATGTCGACGTAGCCGAGCTCGCTGACCTCGTCACCGACCGGGAAGAGCCAGCCGGCGCTCGTCTCCGCCTTCTCGGCCACGTAGCCGCCCTGGCCACCGGCGGTGAACATCTCGAAGCCGGTGCGCAGGAAGTGGTTCAGCCAGATGGTGCCGTGGGTGCCGGCCACCTCGTCGCGCAGGTCCATGCCGCCGCGGAACGTCCAGCTCACCTCGAACTGGCCGATGGCGCCGGACTCGAAGCGAATGAGCGCGATCGCGTTGTCCTCGTCCTCGATCGGATGGACGAGGGTGTCGGTGTGGCAGATCACCTCGATCGGCCGGTTGCCCTTGCCGACGAAGTTGCGAATGATCTCGATGCAGTGGCACCCCAGGTCGATGATCGGCCCGCCGCCGGTCAGCCGCCCGTCCCAGAACCACGCCGAGTGCGGCCCCGGGTGCGTCTCGCGGGATCGCACCCAGGTGACCTCACCGAGCGCGCCGTCCCGGACCGCCTTCACCGCCTTGAGCGACTTCGGGGTGTAGACCAGGTCCTCGAGGTAGCCGCCGAAGACGCCGGCCTTCTCCACCGTCTCGAGGATCCGCCGCGCCTCCGCGGCGGTGCGACCGAGCGGCTTGGTGACCAGCACCGGCTTGCCGGCCTTCGCCGCCGCGGAGACGGCCTCCTCGTGCAGGAAGTTCGGGAGCCCCACCACGACGACATCGGTCTCCGGGTGGTTGACCGCCTCTTCGATGCTGGTGGTGTGCTCCGGGATGTCCCACCGCTCGCTGAATGCCTTGCCCCGCTCCTCGCTGCGCGAGTAGACCACCCGGACCCGGTCACGGCTGCGCTGGCTGTGCAGCGTCGCGGTATAGAAATCGCCGATCAGGCCGGTGCCCAGC
>DATKBG010000147.1:0-7730 GCA_035514255.1 Acidimicrobiia bacterium | reverse complement strand
GCCCCAGCCGGGGCTCGCCTTGCTGCGCCTGGCCCAGGGGAATCTCGGCTCTGCCCGCTCCGGAGTGAGCCGCGCCCTCGCCGAGACGGAGGACCGCCCCCGGCGAGTCGCGCTGCTCAACGCCCAGGCATCGATCGCCCTTGCCAGCGGAGATTCGGACGCGGCCACTGCAGCCGCCGATGAGATCGACGAGCTGGTGTCGGTGATACCGGCGACGACGCTCGAGTTGGTGGCTGCGGGCACCCGAGGAGCGGTCCTCCTCGGGACGGACGACCCTGACGGGGCGCTCCCACATCTCGGCCGCGCTCTCCGGGGGTGGCTGGACTTCGAGGCCCCCTACGAGGCCGCCGAGGTCCGGCTGCTGCTGGGGAGTGCATACCGCGCCATCGGCGACGACGAGACGGCGACGATGGAACTCCGCACGGCCCGCAGTACCTTCGAGCGACTCGGAGCCGCCTGGATGGCCGAGCGCGCCGGCGAGCTGCTGGGGGGCATCACGGGAGCGTCGGGCGAGCGGGTCCATCGGGCTCTGATGTTCACCGACATCGTGAAGTCGACCGACCTGGTCGGGGCCATCGGCGACGAGGCGTGGGAAACGCTGCTCGCCTGGCACGACCAGACGCTCCAGTCCCTGTTCGCCTCCCACGGAGGCGAGGTCGCCCACCACACTGGAGACGGATTTTTCGTGGCCTTCGACGACACTGTGGCCGCGGTGCGCAGTGCCATCGCGGTCCAGCGAGCGCTGGCGGAACACCGTCGAGCCACCGGCTTCGCTCCCACGGTGCGGATCGGGATTCACACCGCTGACGCGACGCAGCGCGGCCGCGACTACAGCGGCGGGGAAGTGCATGTGGCCGCTCGGGTTGCCGACCAGGCCGAGGGCGGCGAGATCGTCGTCACCGAGGCGGCGCTCGCCGAGGCGGGCACCGAGATCCAGACCTCGAAGCACCGTGAGCTCGAGCTCAAGGGCGTGGCCGCCCCGGTGGCCGTGGTATCGATCGACTGGCGCTGAGCGGAACCCGCAGACTCAGGCGCCCGACTCGTCGGCGACACGCCCCACCAGGAACCAGGTCTCCATCGACCCCTTGCCCCGCACCTCGATCTCGCCGCGGGACTCGAATCGGTAGCGACCGTCGAGGAGCTGGCGGTAGCGCGAGGTGACCTGGATCCGGCCGGGTACGCCGTGTGACTCCATCCGGCTCGCGGTGTTTACCGCGTCTCCCCACACGTCGTAGGTGAACTTGTGCGTCCCGATCACCGCACCTACCCCCCGGCCGGTGTCGATCCCGATGCGAAACGCCACCGATGACTCGCCGAGGGGCATCCCGGCGACCCCAGCCATCAGGTCCAGGGCGAGCTCGGCGATGGCCTCGGCGTGATCCTCCCGGGCGATCGGCGCCCCGGCCACCACCTCGTAGGCATCACCGATGGTCTTGAGCTTCTCCAGCCCGTGCCGCGCCACCAGGGCGTCGATGGCGGCGAACACCTCACCGAGATCGGCGACGACGCGTTCGGGCGGCAGCGCCGCGGTGGTGGAGGTGAAGCCAACGATGTCGGCGAACAGGATGCTCACCGCGGGGAGTTCGTCGGCGATCACCCTCTCCCCTGCCTTGAGCCGTTCGGCGATCTCGCCGGGGAGCACGTTGAGAAGCAGCGCGTCGGCTCGCTCGCGCTGCTCCTGGATGACGGCCCGCGCCCTGGTCCGCTCACTGTCGAAGAACCGGAGCCCCACGAAGTAGGTGAGGCCGACGGCGATGGCGTTGATCACGAAGAAGCTGCGGGCCATGCCCCCGGGAAGGGGTGCGAACTGGTCTGCCAGCCTCGAGTCCAGGAGCCCGGACACTACGGAGAGACCGATGAAGGCCACCACCCAGCGACCGACCGGGGCACCGAACATGACGGCCAGGGCCGGAACCATGAGCCCCCAGGTGGAAACGGCTCCCGACTGGGCGTACCCGCCAAGCACCCATTGCAGGAGGAACGGGAGCACCGTCATCGTCACCAGGACCACCGTTCGCGGGACCCGAATGCGAGCGGTCCGGTGGAGGAAGGCGAGGGCGACGATCGCTACCACGACGTAGGAGTAGGGAATGAGCGCGGCAAGGGGACGCCCGACCATCAGATAGACCGATCCCCACACCACCGCAGGCGGCACGATCAGCAACGACACCACGGTCAGAGTCGCCTTCTCCAGGCGGGCCGCGTCGTCGTCGCCCGGGGCCGCGCCGAACCCGGCAACCCATGTGGTGAGACGAGACATGGGGCCACCCTATTCGGTATGACGGTTCCCGAGCTTCGGGCGCGTCAGGGACCTTCGGCCCTAGAAGGGCATCGTGTACCTCCGTACTTTGTGAAGTAATTCACTAATGGTTGGCGGGGCCAACCGAAAGGGAGGTAGCACGAACATGCAGCGTCGCAACATCTTCTGGACCGTGGGCGCTCTGGTCCTCGGTCTCATCGTCGGCGTGGCCGGTGCCCGGCTGGGCTTCGGATCCGCGTCCGGCGGAAACCTGGCGGACATCGCCTCCGAGCGCGGCCTGACAGGCGCAGAAGCCGAGGCAGCCCTGGCGACGTTCGTACCGCCCGGCGCACACGACGACTACCTGATCTTCGCCTCAGGTGGCCATAGCGGGCAGATGCATGTGATCGGCGTGCCGTCGATGCGCTTGCTCAAGACCATCCCCGTGTTTGCCCCCGACGCCTGGTCGGGCTACGGATTCGGGGCCGACTGGAGCATGGAACTGCTCGCCGAGGGCTCGAATCCGGATCAGAACGAATCGCTGACCTGGGGCGACACCCATCACCCGGCCCTGTCCGAGACCGGCGGCGACTACGACGGTCGCTTCCTGTACATCAACGACCGGGCCAACGGTCGGATCGCCATGATCGACCTGCGCGACTTCAAGACCAAGCAGATCATCGACATGCCGAACATGCAGAGCTCCCACGGCGGCGTGTTCGCCACTCCGGACACGGAGTACGTCCACATCTCGGCGAAGACGCCCTCCCCGATCTTCTTGGAGAGCGGGTACGCGCCACTCGACGAGTACCAGGAGCACTACCGCGGTGTCTCGGGCTTCATGGCAGTCGACCCGGTAACCGGCCGGATGGACATGGACCGCAGCTTCCAGATCGAGCTGCCGCCGTACAACCAGGACCTCGCCGACGCCGGAAAACTGGCCAGTGCGGGCTGGGCGTTCATCAACTCGTACAACGTCGAGATGGCGACCGGCGGCAACATGGAAGGCAACCCGCCCATCGAGACCGGAGCCATCGCCTTCGACTACGACTACCTGCACATCATCAACTGGGAGCTGGCAGAGCAGGTGGTCGCCGAGGGCAAGTTCGAGATGGTCAACGGGGTGCGGATGATACGCCTGCAGACGGCGATCGATGAGGGCATCCTGTGGTTCGCTCCTGAGCCACGTAACCCCCACGGCGTCGACGTCTCCCCCGACGGCAACTACATCGTGGTCTCCGGCAAGCTCGACCCGAACGCCACCGTGTACTCGATCGACCGGATCGAGGCCGCCATCGCCGCCGGAGACATCGAGGGCTACGACCCCTTCGGCGTCCCGGTGCTGCGCTTCGACGCCGTCGTCGAGGCCCAGGTGGAGCTCGGCGGTGGTCCGCTGCACACGCAGTTCGACAACCGGGGCAACGCCTACACCAGCCTGTTCGTGGAGAGCGCGGTGGCCCGGTGGACGCTGGGACCCGAGGCCGGCGTCGCCGAAGGTGACGCGTTCACCCTGGTGGACAAGATCCCGGTGCACTACAACATCGGACACCTGGTGACCGCTCACGGCGATACCGTCGCCCCGCACGGTCGCTACCTGGTGGCGCTCAATAAGTGGGCCATCGACCGGCACACGCCGGTGGGCACGCTCCATCCGCAGAACTTCCAACTGATCGACATCGACGCACCCGAACTCCGGATCCTGCGTGACATGCCGATCGGTTTCGGCGAGCCGCACTACGTGCAGATGATCGCCGTCGACAAGTTGGCCGACGTGTGGACGACGTACCCGGTGGGGACCGATCCGCTGACGATGGCGACCTCCGACGTCGTCACCATGCCTGGCGAGGAGCGAGTCGAGCGTATCGGCGACACGCTCCACGTCTACATGACGGCACGGCGCAGCACCTTCACCCCGGACGTGATCCGTGCCCGTCAGGGCGAGACGGTGGTGATGCACATCACGAACATCGAGACCGCCCAGGACGCCACCCACGGCTTCGCCATCCCGGGATACAACGTCCAGGCGAGCCTGGATCCCGGTGAGGTCGTGACCGTGGAGATCGTCGCCGACCGCTCCGGATCGTTCGCCTTCTATTGCACCGAGTTCTGCTCGGCCCTGCACCTGGAGATGCAGGGATGGCTGCTCATCGAACCCTGACCGACAACCGGCCCGGTGGCGCGCATCCCGCGCCACCGGGCCACCCAACCGACACGACGAGAGGACACGACATGCGACACCGACACCTGATGCTGATGGCGATCATCGCCACCGCAATCGCCGCCTGCGGCGGAGGAGGCGAGACCACCACCACTGCTGCCCCGACCACGACCGCCGGAGGAGCCGGTATGGAGGTGATCATCGGGGCGACCGAGTTCGAATTCGATCCCGAGGAGCTCACCGTCCCGGCGGGCACGGAGATCACCATCACCCTGGTCAACAACGGGGTGGTAGAGCACGACGTCACCATCGACGAGCTCGACTTCCATCTGCTGGCCAAGCCCGGTGAGACGGTGAGCGCCACGCTGACGGTCCCCGCCGGCATCTACATGGTGTATTGCGCCGTTCCCGGCCATCACGAGGCGGGGATGATGGGCACGCTGATCGCGACCGGGTAATGATCCCCTCCTCACCCATCGCGATCGCGAAGCCCGTCAATGATGGCGGTGGGGAGCCTGGCTCCCCACCGCCATCGCCACGCTCGGCCCGGTTGATCACGGCGGCAGTCGCCACAGCCCTCATCGCCTTCGCCATCGTCCTCCCCATCTGGCGCTCGAGCCTCAGCGCCCCGCAATACCCCCAGGGGCTCGAGTTCGTCGCCTACGGCGACCGGGTCGAAGGTGACCTAGAGGAGATCGACAGCCTCAACCACTACGTCGGCATGCGCCCCTTCCGCACCGACGACCTGCCCGAGATGGCCCTGTGGCCGGTCGGGATCGTCGGTGCCTTCGCCGCCATCGCCGTCGCCGGCTTCCTCTCCGCCAGATGGCCACTCATCGCCCGCCTGGCCCGCCTTTACCTCTGGCTCCTCCCGGTGACCGTCCTCGGGGCCATCCAGGTGCGCCTCTACCAGTTCGGCCACGATCTCGATCCGGGTGCCGCCTTCCGGATGGACGGTTTCACCCCGCTCGTGATCGGTCCCACCACGGTGTGGAACTTCACGGCCTGGTCGATGCCGGGTACGGGAATCTACGCCATGCTCGCCGCGGCGGCGGTGCTCTCGTTCGGGCCCCGCCTGCTCGCCAGGATTCGCCCGGCGGCCGCTGCGACCGCGCTCATACCGGTCCTGCTCGTCGGGACGCTCACCCCGCTGGCCGCCGCCGAGACCCGGCTCGATCTCGCCGCGCTGCTGGCGGCAGCCCCTGACGGGGCGACCATCACCCTCGAACCCGGGACTTACACCGGCAACGTGGTGATCGACCGACCGGTCACCATCGACGGAGCCGGGAACGCCTCGATCGTCGGCGATCGCACCGGAACCGTGGTCACGATCGCCGCGCCGGGGACGACGATCCGCGGGGTGAGGGTCAGCGGCAGCGGACCCGGTCCGAGCGGCAGCCCGGCGGGCATCCGAATCGACGCCGATGACGCCGTCGTCGAAGGCGTTGTCGTCACCGACTCCTACATCGGGATCTCGGTGGCCTCGGCGGCGCGAGTCCGCATCGTCGACAGCCACGTGATCGGCCGGGGTGGGACCGTAAGTGGCGATGATCATGCCGTCGGTGGCGACGATCTCGCCGGCGGCGGTCGCGGCGACGGCATCTCCCTGTGGCACGTCGACGGGGTCCTGGTGCGCAACACGACCGTCGAAGGCGTGCGGGATGCGATCTTCGTGTCGTTCGGATCGGGCACCCTGATCGACGGCAACCGCCTCATGGACAGTCGCTACGGCGTCCACTCGATGTTCGCCGGGAGCCTCACCCTGGCCGAGAACGTGGTGCGCGGCAACCTTTCGGGCGCCGTCCTCATGTACGGCGGCCCTGCCCTGATCTTGCGAAACCAGCTGACCGACAGCAGCTCGGCCTCCACCGGATTCGGCCTGCTCGTCAAAGACGTCGCCGACGTCGAAGCCGTGGAGAACGTGGTGGTGCGTAACCGCGTCGGCATCCACGTTGATGGGCCGGCGTCCGGCGACTCCCCCATCAGGTTCACCGCCAACACCATCGCCGACAACCAGGTCGGCGTCGCCTTCTACCCCTCGGCCGAGGCGGTCTTCATGGCCAACTCGTTCGTCGACAACGTCGTGCAGGTCCTGCAACAGGGCCGGGGGACGGCGGACGGGGTCCGCTGGAACGACCGCGGCCACGGCAACCACTGGAGTACCTACCGCGGCTACGACAACGGCCTGGGAAGGGGTACGACGCCCCACGCCGAGGGCAGCACGATCGAGCGGGTTCTGGTCCGAGCACCGGTCCTGATGCCGCTGGCATCGAGTCCCGCCTTCCGACTGATCCGAGCCATCGAGGAACGGTGGTCCCTCCAGCGTCCGGTGCTCGTGGATCCCCTTCCTCTGACCAGGTCGGCAGCACCACCGGTGCCGATCCAAGCAGCGCAGCCGATCGCCGGCGTCGCTCTCGCCGCCATCGGACTGGCCGCCACCCTGGTATCGGTGCGAGCACTGCGTGGCGGGTTCCCGACCCACCGACCGGGGGTGGCAGGATGATCTTCCTCGGAGAACGCCGAAATGGCCTCGAGATCCTTCGCTTGAGCAAGGCCTACCGCGGGCGGACCGTCCTCGACCGCGTCGACCTCGAAGTCGACCGGGGATCGATCCTCGCGGTCACCGGGTCCAACGGGTCAGGAAAGAGCACGCTGCTGCGGTGCGTCGCCGGCCTCGCCTCCTGCACCGGTGTCGTCCTGTTCGACGGCGAGCCGATCGCCACCGTACGCGACCGGGTGGGCTACCTCCCCCAGGTCCCCGGCCTCCACGCCTGGGCGAGTGGCGCCGAGGTGATGTCGTACTTCGGCCGCCTCCGCGGGGTCGAGGACCCCATGGCCTTCGTGCCGGACGGATTTTTTCCCGATCCGTCGAGCCGCATCGGTGTGCTGTCCGGCGGGCAGCGGCAGCGGGTCGCCCTTGCCATCGCCCTCCTGGGCGGGCCATCCCTCCTGCTCCTCGACGAACCCTCAGCGAACCTGGACGACAACGCCCGCGACACCCTGTGGAGCCTGCTGAGAGCAGCCGCCGAGGGCGGCGCCACCGTGCTGGTGGCGACCCCCAAGGATGCCGACATGGGACCACTCGCCGACCGAACCGTCCGCATCGTGGACGGGGTCCTCACCGAATCGACGGCCGTCACGAGGGGGGACCGGTCCCTCGTCGTGTGTGGTCACCTCAATGGAGGTGCCCGATGACTGCCGCCCGGGGAGTCGGCAGGACCGTCGCCGCCTGGGAGATGCGCAGCGCGGCACGCACGCGATGGCTCCTGGGCGCCGCCCTCATCTATGGGGTCGGCGCCGTGGCTCTCACCCTGGTCGGGTTGCGTTCGCTGC